>JARHZF010000217.1 GCA_029258325.1 Anaerobiospirillum sp.
TTTTACATAAAGTTAAGTGATCTTAATATGATACTTAATGATTATTTTGCGACTATAAAGCTTAATAATTATAAAATGCAACAAGAGGATATATCTTTTCTTAAAGAACATATAAGTTATTTAAAAAAAAATCAAGATACTCTTAAGAGCTTTGATGGTGTTTTTAAATATATAGTATATGAAAATTTAGATTCTCTTTATAAGAAAATAACATTTGAGTTACAACTTAAAATAAATACAGATGGTCTTTTAATTGATAGCACAACTCCTGATAGTTTTGAGAACATGGACTTTTATGTTGTAGAAAAACAAAATAAAAAGTCTAAAAAGAGCAAAAAATCTTTTAATATTGATCTCTCTTTAATAAATCAAGTAAAAGAAGAAAGAGTATCTCTTAATAATCTTATTGATGATTTTAAAGCTACTAATTCTGCTACAAAAGATAATGATTATCTTAAAAACTATAGGAAAAAGCCTCTTGTTCTTGATTTTGACTTTATTGCTAAAACTAAAGAAGAGACAGAGCATGTGCAAGATGTTATCTCTCTTATTAAAGATGAAAATGATGACAAAACTAGCATTACTTTAAATAACTTAAATGAGAGAACATCTTTAAATATAAAATCTAATGATGCAGAGCATATAGTAAGTGTAGATACAGAACATGCAACTAATGCAGATTATATAGATGCAAAATATGCATCTTTAGATCCTAAAGTTCATGAGCTTTTAGATTTTGTTAGAGAGAAAAACTTAGAGCAAATATCCTTAAGTGAGTTTAAAGATAAAGCCCTCTCTTTAAAATTCTTATCTCACTATGCTCCTATTGAGATGATTAATGATTATTTCTACGAGATAAAAGATGATAAATTACTTGATATTGATGATGAGAATGACACTATCTATGTAACACTTACTCTTTTAAAATAAAGCTTTTATGCTATAAAAAGTGCTATTTTTACCCTAATAAATAACACTAACACAAGATTTTATATTTAATCTATCTTAGATGTAGTTTAAAATTACATAAACTACTTATGTAAGTTTTAGTTCATGTGAGATTTATGTTGTTTTTACATAAGAAAGAATTATTTTGTTTTAAGTCACAACAAAATCTCAAAGACTTTATTTTTTATTTAAAGATAATCTCCTAGATTTAATATATGAGATTTGCTTATAGGTTTTAATTATGACAAATAACTTAAATGATACTTTTAAAGAAATAGATAGATATGATGATGAATTTAAAGTTCACAAAAATAAAAAACGCTTTATTCCATTAAAAGAATAAAATATAGGTGATGATTTAACTTCTTTTTTAGATAAAAATCTAAAAGATGAAGATAAGTTCTTATTTAACTTTGATCTAGTTAAAATTAAAGAGTTAAAGTATGACTTTATATCCTATTTACAAAGTACAGTAAAAGAAGTTCCTTTTTATATCTATGGTAACTACTCCTATGAGGAATTTGAACTATGTTATTATGATAGTAAAAAAGGTATACTTGGTAATGTCCTAGCTAGTAACCTTTATATAAATTTTTTAAATAAAGTTAAAGATGAAAATAACTTACTTTATAAAATTTCTATGAAGGATTTCATGCAAAAAGGAGAAACTATAGATGAATATAGCTTTATCTTAAGTCAATGCTTAAATATATCAGTATTAGACAATAATATTAAGTTTCAATTTAATAATGTTGTTAATATGATAAAAAATTTAGACTACTTAATATTTTTACTAAAAGAAGATTTAGCTTTCTACCTATCTTTAATTAAGAGCATATTACGCCAAGATAAAATTAATAAAATAGAGACAAAAGATAGATCTTTTTATCTCATTTTATTCCTCATAATTGAAATCTTAGCTAAAAATGATAGTGATTTTGCTAAAAAACTACCTTACTCTGATGTAAAAAATACAGCCTTTATTGCAGCTTTTTTAGCTTGTGAACACTCAAATTATTTTTATAAGTACTTCTTATCCTTTATTAATAATATTAAGACTTTCTTAATAGATCTTGATAACTATAATATCTTTGATGATTTAAGATCTAATCGTATCTTTATTAGTAAAGATGATAAAGCTCTAAGTCTTCAAATTTATAATAATATGCAAGACAATATGCCTCTTTTATTATGTGCTTGCGAATATGATGCTAAACATAATCTATCTTTAATTGATAGTACTAAGATAGAAGATTACATAAATAAAATAAAAGAAATCTTAAATATACGTACTCCATTTTTTGATTCTTGCTTGAGCTTAACTCAATTTTATTGTAATCATAAGTACATAATACATAAAGCTATACCTATTTTAGATAATGTAATAACAAGAAAGGAAAATTTAGCTCCTGTATATTTACATAATGAGCTTTACTCTATACAAAAAGTAAAAAGAAATGCTCCTATTTTATTTATGCAAAATTACTTAATGCTCCCTATCTATTCACAAAAGCTTAAAGTAAATACACCTTATAATGTGTCTTTACTTAACTTTGATAAAAAAGATATAGTTTTAAATAAAGAGCATTATACAAATACTTTACTCATATCTTTAATGTTCTATGTAATACCTTTAGGATCTAGCAAAGATTTCTTCTTTTCAAATTTTTATACAAAACTACTTGATATCCTTAAGCTTTGTAATGCTCAAGATATAGATAATCTTTATAATAAATTTATACATATGTACTTTGATTTATTTAAGGATTTTTATAGATTAGACTTTTATAAACTCAAAGATACAGATTATGTTGATATTTTAAATTTACATTTTGAGATCTTTTTTAATATCTTTTTAGAAAATGAAAAAAGAGAAGATGCTTTAAATAATTACTTTGCTGTAATTAAAGATCTCTTATTAGCAATATCTAATATGACAGATTATATGCTAAATCTCTATAAAGATAAAAAGATTGATCTTAGCTTGCTATCTATCTTTTATACATCTGCAAACAATATGATTTTAGCATGTCAAATGTATGCTAAAAAGATTTTAAAAACTAAAATAGAAAAGCAAGGTTTTAGGGATATAGTAGTGTTTATAAATAATAGTTTATCTGATCTTAACAAGAAAAAAGACTTTAATTTAAAGAGCTTAAATAAAGATGATTATGTTATTGATGAAGATCAAAATAAATCTTCCTATCAATTAGAGTTTAAAAGATATGAAACTGATGAGGAGATTTTAATCTTAAATAAAGAGTTAGATCTTATTGCAGAAAAAAGAAATAAAAGCTCTAGTTAGAGCTAAAGCTCTTTAGGTATAAAAATCATAATACTTTAGATAAGAGAGATGTTAATTTACTTTATATTTAAGATAAGTAAGACTATAACATCTCTCTTTTAGATTAAAAGTTTTAGCTATAGAGTTATAGAGCTATTATGTACTCTATTAAGAGCTTTACTTGTTAGTAATTATATTAAATTAATCCATTTAGGTGTCCAACTTGTACCGTGTGAGTTTAAGTGAACTTTTACATACTTAATAGTTAATATAGTAAATTATATGAACTATGTAATATAAAAAGCTTGTATCAATAGCTATTAAGGTCTACAAAAAAATAGAGGAAAAATTTGCCATAAAGCTATGGCTTAATCAGATAAGTATTTAATAAAAAACACTTAGTGATTTTTACATTGTTACTTAAAACAACATCTTGCTCTCTTGTGTAGAAACAACGTAAATATCATATAAATTAAACACTTTAATTATTTAAAATAACTAGTTGATCTGTAATCTTTTTTAAAAAATTTAAACTTTGGTATAAAAAATTCATATATAGGAGCAGTTCATATAATAAATTGGAGAGAAACAATATGGCACTTTACGTAAATACAAACGTGAGTTCTATTAATGGTCAAAGAAAACTCACAAATGCAACAAATTCATTAAACACAACTTATCAAAGATTATCATCAGGTCTTCGCATTAATAGTGCTAAA
>JARHZF010000205.1 GCA_029258325.1 Anaerobiospirillum sp.
ATTTGTGTCATCCATCCCTTGCAGATAATGAATTATCAGGTCCTGTTGTTTTTGCAACTTTAATTGCCTATGTAAACTCATTAAAAACACGCAAATACAATTATAGATTCTATATAGGTCCTGAGACTATTGGTGCTATTAACTATATACATAAAAATTTAGATAGTTTAAAAGAAAATGTTAAAGCAGGATTTGTTCTATCTTGCCTAGGACATGGTCAAGAGTACACTTTAGTTAAAAGTCCGAATGAAGATAACATAACAGAGAAGGTAGCAATTCATATACTAAAAGATAAAGAAATTTTTAATAATTTTAATTTTACACAAAATGGCTCTGATGAAAGACAGTATTGTTCACCTTTAATAAATCTACCTGTTGTAACTATAACTAGAACTTTATTTGGTGAGTTTAAAGAATATCATAGTTCTTTAGATAATCTTGATTTTATAGATAAAGATATTTTATTTGATTCTTATACTACTTTTTGTAGAATTGTTGATACTCTTGAGGTTAATGACACCTATATAAGCACTAAAATGTGTGAACCTATGTTCTCAAAATATGGTATTTATAAAGATTCAATTAAAGATAAAAAAAGACCTTATCATGTTTTTCTTAATGCTTTTTGTACAGGTAAATATGACATTATTGATATAGCTGATATATTTGAGATAAAAGCTTATGAGCTTCAAGATACTGTAAATCTTTTAAAAGAACATGATCTTATAAAGAGTATAAAATCAATAGAAATAAGTTAAAATACATATAGAAGTTCATAGAGATTTACATTAAAAATACTATGAACTAGCTTAAATATAAGAACTTATACAATAGCAAATAAGTTTTTATATTTTTAATTAAACATAACTATTATTTTATATTTTAATAAACCAATATTTTTTTTAAATAAGGTTCAATATATGGAAAAAGTTACAACTTTACTATCAATAGGTGCAGGTTTTGAACAAGCTCATTCTATACAAAGAGCTTTAACTTATGGTTATAGAGTAGTTTGTGTTGATGGTAGTAAAGAAGCATTTTTTCTTCAAGATAATTTGCCTTACTTTTTTCAAGAGCAAAGACAAAAGAATATGCTTATAAGCATCCATCATGATTTAAAAGATTATAAAAAATTAATAGAAATTGCTAAAGAATACAATGTCAGAAATACTCTACCTCAACCTTTAGGTCGTATTATTAGATCTGTAGGTAAAGT
>JARHZF010000117.1 GCA_029258325.1 Anaerobiospirillum sp.
GGTGCTATAAAAGAAAGGGAGGGCTTTAATTTTTGTTCTATTTATATAGAAGTAGCAAATAACAATAGAGAATTACTAGAATACACCTTTAAAATTTATTTAATATTTAAGGGTGTTTTATAAAAAATACCCTTTATATTAACATAAATAATTTTAACTTCTCTTTGTATGTAACTCTAACTTATCCTATTTAATTGTCGTAACTAGCGTATTTTCATCCCATTTTGCTAATTTGCTAGAGTTATTATATAAAGCATCATATTCCATGATATCACATCCTTTTTTATAATCTAAAAGCCATATATTACCTATTTCATTCTTGATTATTTGAATACATTTATTCTGAATAAAATCTTCTAAAAAAGGATCAACAAGTGTTTGAACATTGTAATTATAATTTCTTACATACATAGAATATGTTCTATTACTATACTCTCCATTTTCATCTATATAGCCTGCTGTAAATTCTTTTATAAAACGATAAGGCACACCAACTTTTTGTTCAGCATAGTGTGAAAAAGTAGCACTATGTGACAATACAACATTTAAAAATAGTTGTTTTGCTTCTTTTTTATATAGAAATCCAAACATACCATTTTCTGCAAATGAATCTTTATAATCTAAATTAGTTAAATAATCAGTATCTTTTCCATATACTGCAAAAGAATAAATAGGGTGTTTTGTTCTTTTAAAATCATCTCTTTTCTTTAAAATATAATTTGTTATTGCACCAACTTTAGATACAGTATTTTTATAATCAAAAGTTATTCCTTTACAAAAATCCCAATTATATGTTGGAAAAATAAGATTGCCATTACTACCAACTTTATCTTTTAATATATCAATAATTAAGTCAAAATTAATTTTTTCATGGTAGTTTTTTAAAATAAATCTATATAAATTTTGAAAATCAGATGAACAGAAAAGTGTATCACCTTTTTCTATGTTTAATTTATCAAAAATATAGTTATAATTAAACATAATAACCTCCTGATAAATATTGTAAAATATTTATTTAAAATAAGTTTTTTTATATTTTACAACTAAAAATCTTTTTTTTACATATTTTTATTTTTACCATAAGATCGCAGACAAATACACTGATAAAATTAAATAATATTTAATTTATTGAAATATAATAAAAAAACACTAATTAATGGTAATAACTTAATAGGATTACTTATACCTAGATGAAAAATATTAAAACTAATATTAAAAATTGGACATTTAAATTTAATAATTAAATAAAGATATGATAAAGATTAAGGTTATTTACAAAAAAGATAGTTGTAAATTTAAAAAAGAGGATAAGTAAATGATGTATAGGTGTAATTAAGTTACGATCTTAGGGTAGGTAAAAAAAAAGTAAGACTTAGTCTTACCTTTATGTATACAATAAAAACGAACTTAAACATACTAATACAAATTTCTTTTGTATTATAATATTTAGATATAAGCTAGAAAATTCATTTCTACTGTATACACGATATATTATATAGTAAAATATAATTATTGCAATAGTATTATTACATTTTTTATGTAACTTTCTGTTAAATAAACATATAATGTACTTTTTTAGTTTTTTCGTTTTATTTGTAGAATAATAAAGACAAAAAAAGGAAGTCCTTGTGATTTTTACATTGTTAATTAAACTAATATAGTGCTTTCTGGTGTAGAAACAACGTAAATTTCACATTAACTAAAAAGGATCTACTATAGATAGCAGATCCTTTTTTCTCATATATTATAAAATTTAAGTATATATAAGACTTTATTTAATATAATCTCTTTGGAATCTCTTAATCATATTTCTAACTCTATTTGAAATAAACTTAACATTAGATATAGAGCGAGTTGAGTTTTCAGAGTTTTCTGCACAAGCATTAGCATGTAAAGAAATAGCTGAAACTTCATTATTAATATCTTGAGTTTTTAGTTTATGTTCCTCAATAGATTGAGCCATAGTGTTAGTCATATTAGAAATTCTATCTAAGTTACGACAAAGAGATTGAAATATTTCAACTGAATCATTTACTTGAGACATGCCCAAATCAGCTGAGTTTTGACCTTGTTTTGCAATATTTACAGCTTCATTTGCAAGACTAACAAGACTTTCAATAACTTCATCTATCTTCATAGTGTATTCATTTGAGTGAATAGCGAGGGCACGAACTTCATCTGCTACAACAGCAAAGCCACGACCTGATTCACCAGCTCTTGCAGCTTCAATAGAAGCATTAAGAGCAAGAAGATTAGTTCTTGATGCTATTTGTTTAATATGATCTAATATATTACGAATATCATTAGTTTTTTCTGCAAGAGTTTGAACAGAACTTAACATATAGTCAGAGCTATTGTGAATATTTTCAAGAGCTTCACGAGATTGAGCTGATAATCTATCGCTTTCATGAGCTTTTCTACTTGCTTTTTCTGCAAACTTCGCTGTTTGTTGAACATTATCTGCAAGTTCTGAAAACATTTCAACTAAGTGTTCAACAGTTTCAGATACTATTTTAGTTTGTTCATTTTGAGCATTAATTTCATCTAAAGTTTTAACAGATAAATCATTACTCTTATCAGCACCTAGATTTGCTTGAGATATAAGATCATCAATTCTTTTTATAATAGTTCTTATATAAGCTTGATTACCTTTAATAGATAGACGAAGAATATCAGATTCATCATTATTATCTGTATAAGTTAAAAGACCTACAGGGTGTTCATAAACTTCTGTAGTTAAATCTTTAATACTTTTTATTTTATCTTTATAGTGCTTTTTAAATAAAAAGTAAGCTGCAAGAGCACCTATAGCACTAATGCTTGGGGATATAATAGGGTGTGCAAAGCAAAAAGATAAAATAACAGATAAAGCAAGAGCTATAGTATATGTTCTTGGTTTTTTAATAAGAGGGGTTAATCTTTTCTTTTCTCTTATTTTTTTATATAAAGCTTCAGCTCTTTTTATATCTTCACGAGATGGTTCAGAGCGTACTGACTCATATGCAATGATTTTACCATCATACATAATAGGGCTTATAAAAGCATCTACCCAATAAAAGTGACCTTCTTTTGTTCTATTTTTAACAATAGCCATAAAAGGTTTGCCAGCTTGTACTGTTTCCCAAAGTAAAGCAAAAGCTTCAGGAGGCATATCAGGGTGTCTTATTATATTATGGTTTTGACCAATTAGCTCTTCTCTACTATATCCAGACATTTTTACAAAGGTGTCATTACATTCTGTAATAATACCTTCAAGATTAGTAAGAGAGATAATCTTCTCTCCTTTTGGAAAAGATATTTCCTCATTATCAACAGGCAAATTTAGTCGCATTATATTAATTCCCTAATAGTTATTCTCAATAATTGTAAACTATGATGATTTATTCAACAACTTATAAAGAAAGATTAGATTTTTTCTATATATATGTTTTTTGTTACATAATTTGACTTTGATCGTATTTTTAATTAAATTTTTCTTATTAATATTTAACTTTACTTAAATAAATATATACATAAAAATTAATTTTTAAATAATAACTTTTATCATATTTAATGCTCTTAAACATACAAGATTATAAATAATATAGGATTATTATGACTTTTATTCAATAAATTCAATATGTATTTATATTCTTATATATTATGAGATATAAAAAATATTTTTATAAATAGGGGCTTATCTTATCTTTATATAAGAAAAACTTTTTTATTTTTAATATGCTTGTTAAAAAATTATATTATTCTTATTTATTTACCTTATCTTTATTATAAATCTATATATTTGTATTTTTAAATCTAATATTTTTTGTATTTATTTTAAATGTTGTTATATAAAAATAAAAAGAAAATAATTCTTTGTTTATATATTTTACTAAAATTTTTAATAGGTAAGTTTTATTTGAAGATAGCTTTTCTTATTTTCAAAATAAAAAAAAGATAATTAAATTTTGTAAAACTTTGGGGCATAAAATTGTACTTTCTTGTTTTTATCTTAATTTTGCTATTTTAAGATTTATTTTTGTTTAATTTTGGAGTATTATTTTTTATAAATTAGAAATTTTAAAATAAATATTTCAATCTTGTTTTAAAATTATTTTGTTAAACAAACATAAAAATAAAAGGCATAAATATGAAGTCAGAAATATTTACATATGCCCTAAGTATGGATGAGACCGTTGGTCTTGCAGTTATCCTACTACTCTTAGGTAGATTTATTAAAGATTGTGTTCCTCTTTTAAAGAGATTCTTTATTCCAGCCCCTGTTGTTGGTGGTATCATTTTCTCTTTCATTACTTTAATAGGTCATGAACTGCATTTATTCCAATTTACATTTGATACAGTGTTAAAGAGTCTACTTATGTTAGTATTCTTTACAACAATTGGTTTTACTGCATCTATTAAAATGTTAATGAGAGGTGGTATAAGTGTATTTGTTTTCTTATTGATCTGTATTGTTTTAATCTTTGTACAAAACTCTGTTGGCGTAGGTTTAAGTATACTATTTGATCAAAATCCACTAATGGGTCTTGCAACTGGTTCTGTTTCTTTAATTGGTGGTCATGGTACATCAGGTGCTTTTGGTCCTGAACTTGAAAAAGCAGGTTTAACAGGTGCAACTACTGTTGCTATTGCTGCAGCTACTTTTGGTCTTGTAGCAGGTGGTATGATTGGTGGTCCTGTTGGTAAGAGATTATTAAATAAATATGATTTACATCAAACTCAAGAAGATGTTCATAACCAAGATATTGTTGAAGGTAAACTTACTAAAGAACAATTAAATATTGATGAAAATCTATTATTTAAGGCAAGTTGCTATATTGTTATTGCAATGGGTTTAGGTTATTACATTGTAATTGCTCTTAGCAAGGTAAACTTCGTAGTACCAGCTTACTTAGGTCCTATGATTGTTGCTGCTGTAATTAGAAACTTCCTTGATTTTACAGGTCGTGAAGTTCCTCTTCACTCTACAAATGTTATAGGTAATATTTCTCTACAATTCTTCTTAGCTATGGCATTAATGAGTATTAACTTATGGGAACTATCAAGTCTTGCTATTCCATTAATTACTATTTTATTAGTTCAAACTATAGTAATGGCAGCATTTGCATACTTTGTAACATTTAGATTAATGGGTAAAGACTATGATGCAGCTGTAATTGCAACAGGTCACTGTGGCTTTGGTATGGGTGCAACACCTAATGCAATGGCTAATATGGAAACCTTTACAGGTGCAAATGGCGAGTCTGCAAAAGCATTCTTCGTAGTACCAATTGTAGGTTCTTTATTTATTGACTTTATAAACTCAATTATTTTAGGTGCAACTATTGGTTATCTCCAAGCAGTGTAACTAAAAATATATGTACTCCTTAGAAGAAAATACACAAGTTTTATACCTTGTGTATTTTTTTACATAAATTTTTTTAAAACCCAATATTTTACTTTAATGAGTTTTTAAAAGAGTTTTAGCTTTCCTTTTTTACACTATATTTATTAAGTTGCAAATAAGATGATTTACGTGCTTTTTCTACAGTTTTATCATTTGCAAGTATATAACCATGTTTCATAGCAACAGCACCACAAGTACATCTTTCAATTTTATCACCTAATTTAACATCAAAAGTATTTTCAATTATATTA
>JARHZF010000140.1 GCA_029258325.1 Anaerobiospirillum sp.
TTTTTTAAATTTTAACGTAAAAACTGTTTTATTTTAAGTAAAAATCAAACACTTAAGAAAAAGTATTTCTTTGTAAAGAATATTTTTTATAAAACTTTTATTTATTTTACAAATAAAAAGTAAATTATACAAACTTGTATTTTTGCATGTTTTATTATACTAAAAAGATATAATTTACATTTTTGTTAGTGGTATTAGTTAAGAAAAGCAAAAATTAAAATAGAATACTTAAAATATACGATCTTGATCTTATTTTTAGGCAAAAAAAAGCAAAGCTAAGGCGAACCTTTATGCTTTGCTTTTTGTCGAACTCTTTTTATCTTTTTTCTTCGTCTAACCTTTGACCCAAAGGATAGGTATATAATAATGTATCTTTTTTAAAAAAGCAAGCAAAAAATTAAAATTTATCAATAAAAATGTAAAAAAACTTATCTAAATCTTTTTAAGCCTTGTTCCTACTTGCTTTATATTAGTCATACAAAATTATAAAAAGATTTAAATAATTGATAAGCTAAGACTAACATCAACTCTTAATTTTGTAATTTTTCACTAAAAATACAGCTAAAAGATGATTTTTTTAATAAAAAACTTTTTTAAAGTACATATGTAGTATTAAGTAGATACTTGTAAAAGTTTTTTTTGTAAAGGTTCACTTTTTTGTACTGTCTTTGATATTAAACTTGTTTTATTGTAAAAGATCATAGTAAATGTATTAATTTTGATGTTAAAGCTCACGCTTTTGACAAGTTTGTAATTTAAGTTATTTGTTGTAAGAGTAAAGTAGTTCATGGAATATTTACGTTGTTTCTACAGTAGAAAGCACTATGTTAGTTTAAGTAACAACGCAAAAATCATAAAGACTAGTAAAATCATTTTCAATTAAAAAAATTATTGCTTTCAATTAGAGAATTATTTCCAAAAGTTTAAAGTAGATACAATAATGTTAGTAATTATATTAAATTAAACCATTTAGGTATCCAACTTGTACCGTGTTAGTTTAAATGGATTTTTTACAATACAATAAATTTCTTTATAAGAAGAGTACTTGTGATATTTACATCTTTATACACAAGATTGAACAGTGCTTTTTAGTAACACACAATGCTACTAAAAGACTATAAGCTATAAAATGTAGAAGGTAGCGTTATTTTCATTATGTACATTATGATAATTAGGTAAGAGAAGTTAAAGTTACGTACATTAAGCTTGTTTGCTGTTGTTTAAACTAAACCTAACTTTTACACTCAAAATTGTTTTCTTATGTTTAGACATAAAAAATACGTAGTTGCCGAAGCAAACTACGTATCAGATCTTTAGTTTTTATTAACAGTATTCTTAAGTATAATTATAGCATTATTTCAAATTATAGTAATCCTCATATTTGTGATAATGACTATAATAGTAAAGTTTATCTCTTGCGAGCTCTTTTGTCAAAGGTACACCTACAAAGTTTAACAAATCAGCTTCATCATCATTTGATAGTATTGTTATAGCATCTTCATTTTTACCTGCATAAACAGTATCTAATGTAAGAGCAATATTATCTTGGTTAATCTCTCTAAATTTAGCTAGAAGTTTTTCTTGAGCTGCTTTTACTTCCTCAAAAGTAGTAATTTTGCCTTTTTCTTGTGCCACCATAACAATCCTCAAGTTTTATAGATAAAGAACAAAATAAATTTATTCTAAAACTACTAATACAAGGATTGTGCCAATTAAATAAAGTTATAATAAAAGATTTTTATTTTAAAATAATATTTATATATCAACAACTTAAGTAAAACATACTGTGTATAAGAGCAATAAAAAGTGTCAAAGAAAAGCTATTTTGGGTGAGGTTTAGCTCCCCTAAGATCGCAGACAAATACACCGATAATATTAAATAATATTTAAGTTGTTGAAATATAATAGAAATTACTAATTAATCGTAATAATTTCATAGGAATACTTATACCTAGATGAAAAATATTAAAACTAATATTAAAAATTAGACATCTAAATTTAATAACTAAAGAAAGATGTGATAAAGATTAAGGTTGTTTACAAACTAGATGGTTGTAAATTTAAAAAAGAGGATAAGTAAATGATGTATAGGTGTAATTAATTTGCGATCTTAGGGTGTATTTTATAAATAAAAAAATAGAATAAGTATTAAAATTTAGTGTATATATTAGAGATGATTTTTTAAGTGGTGCCCAGAGGCGGAATCGAACCACCGACACGGGGATTTTCAATCCCCTGCTCT
>JARHZF010000220.1 GCA_029258325.1 Anaerobiospirillum sp.
CTAATATTAAAGGTCTTAGCATGGATGAGAGAGATAAAGAATTTATTGTAGCTCCTCATAAATTTAAGGCACAAGGTTGGGCTTTATCTTGTAATTTAGATTATCTAAGTGCAGATGATAAAGAAAGTTTTGATGAAGCTTTAGATAAATTTTTAGATAGAGATAATGATAAAGGCATTATCTTTGAAGTCTTCTGCAGTAAAGATAAAGATATTGAATTTTTTAAATCATATATAAAAACAACAAAGGATATATTATGTCAAGACAATGGGAATGCATAAAAGAGTATGAGGATATTTTGTTTGAATACTTTGATGGTATTGGCAAGATAACTATTAATCGTGAGCGTTATAGAAATGCTTTTCGTCCTACTACTGTTATGGAATTAATTGATGCTTTTAATATCTGTCGCGAAAGAGGTGATATTAGAGTTGTTGTACTAACAGGCAAAGGCGATAAAGCTTTTTGCTCAGGTGGTGATATGAATGTAAAAGGCATAGGTGGCTATGTTGATACAAATGGTATTCCACGTTTGAACATATTAGATGTACAAAAACAAATTAGATCAATTCCAAAACCTGTAATTGCTATGGTAAATGGCTATGCTATTGGTGGTGGTCATGTTTTACATGTTGTATGTGATTTATCTATAGCATCTGAAAATGCTATATTTGGTCAAACAGGTCCTCGTGTAGGTTCATTTGATGCAGGCTTTGGCTCTTCATATTTAGCACGTGTTGTAGGTCAAAAGAAAGCACGTGAAATTTGGTATTTATGCCGTCAATATAGTGCACAAGAAGCTTTAGAGATGGGACTTGTAAATAAAGTTGTACCACTAGATAAGCTTGAAGATGAAGTTGTTGAATGGGCTAATACAATTATGCTTCACTCACCTCTTGCTATACGTATGATTAAAGCTGGTCTAAATGCAGAGCTAGATGGTCAAGCTGGTATTCAAGAATTAGCAGGTGATGCTACTATGCTTTACTATATGACAGAAGAAGCTCAAGAAGGTGGTCGTGCATTCCTTGAAAAGAGAAAGCCAAACTTTTCTAAAAAACCTACTTGCCCTTAATTAATAAGGTATGATTTCTATAAGAGAAGTCATACCTAATTAAGAGGTGTTATATATTTAGAGTATAGAAGATATTTAAAAAAAAGATTAATTTTTACAAAGATTTATTTAAATTATCTTCAATAAGAAACTATAAATATAAGCAAAGCTTGTAGTACAAAGTCAAATCACTGTACATAATCTCTTTATTTAAAATAACTTTAAAGAAGATTATGTACTTTTTAATGTTAAAGCTAGATTTTTTTAACGTTTTTGATAACTTATTCTATTTTGTTGTAAATAGAAATTCATATTTGTAAAAATTTACTTAAATGTAAATAGTACAAAACAGATATCAGAATTGGTAAATGTACAATGAACTTTAACATGTATCTCTACTGTAAACTCTTACACTTATAACTTTAGTTAATGTAAAATTTATATTAGTTCTACACAAGAAAACTCTATGTTGTTTTAGTAACAAGCAAAAATATTATGAACTATTTTTAGTATTAGAACTTGTAACTTTTTAAACTTAGATAAATTAAAATCTTACATTTTATATAGCTATATAAGCAATAAAAAAGGCACCTAAAAAATAGATGCCTAACATTCGTTAAAAAATAAAGAATTAAATTTAATTACATTATACACTATCTAATCAAAGATAAAGCCATTTGAGATCTCATATTTGATTGCATTAGCATTGAAGCTGCTGCTTGTTGAATAATGTTTTGTTGAGTTAGATTTGCACTTTCCTCTGCAAAGTCAGTATCACGTATGCGAGATCTTGCATCAGCTGTATTCATAGATACATTTGCTTGATTGCGTATAGTTGATTCCATACGATTTTGCATAGCACCTAGATTACTTCTTTGCTGATCTACTACTGCAATAAAGCCATCAATTACAGATAAAACAGAAGCTGCTTTTGATGCTGTTGAAATTGAAAAACCTTTTTTATCAGCTGTTAAGGCACCAACTACTGCTTTACCTAATGCTTTTGAAGCAGCTGATGCTATTTTTGAAAATCTAAAACCACGAGATAAACCTGTAAGTTTTAAAGTATCACCAGAATTTGCACCTACTTGGAAAGTTATACCAGTAGAAACAATTAAACCATTTTCAGCTTTGTTTCCTCCACCTTGGCTTGCGTTTCCATCTAAAATCTTTTGACCACCAAAGGTTGTTTGTTGTGCAATACGAGTAATTTCTGATGATAATTGAGCAACTTCAGCTTGCATAGCTTCACGATCTGATTTTGTATTAGTACCGTTTGCAGATTGTACTGCTAAAGTACGAATACGTTGTAGCATAGAAGTAGTTTCATCAAGTGCTCCCTCCATTGTCTGCATTAGAGCGATCGCATCCGAGGTATTACGGTTGCCTTGATTTAAACCATTGATTTGTGTGGTTAATCTATCAGAAATTTGAAGACCTGCAGCATCGTCTTTGGCACTATTGATGCGAAGACCTGATGATAGTCTTTGATATGTTGTATTTAAGCTATTTGTAGCATTTGATAACTTATTGCGACCATTTAAAGAGCTAACATTTGTATTTACATATAAAGCCATGTTTAATCTCCATTTTAGATTTTTATAAAACTATATCTTTAATATCTTTATATAAAACATTTAAATAAATTCTGCTTATATAGAAAAAGAGAATGTGAATTAACATTCTCTTTAACACTTTATGTTTATACAAAATCTTTTAGCCAATTAATG
>JARHZF010000113.1 GCA_029258325.1 Anaerobiospirillum sp.
CGATCTTCTGCTACAGAACCAGGAATACAGAATGCTTGTAAACCAATACCAATAGCTTCTGCTACATCTGCTGCAACCTTGCAACCTTTCTTTAATGCAATAGCAGCACCTGCTACATATGCCCAACATGCATTTTCAAATGCAATTGGTTGAATCTCACGAACCATTGCATATGGATCGATGCCGTGAGATTGACAAATCTCTTTTGCTTCGTCTAATGACTTTATACCATGCTCATTTAAAGCAGCATTTACTTTATCAATACGACGCTCATAGCTTTCAAATAATGCCATTTTTAGTACACCTCATTACTCATGTCTTGGGTCAATGTACTTGGCAGCATCATCGAATTGACCATACTGACCACGTGCTTTAGCAATTGCGTCTTTACCTGACATATCAGGATTTGACTTAAGTGCATCAATTAACTTACCTAGATTTACGAACTCGTAACCTACAATCTCATTATCTTCATTTAGAGCTAGACGAGTTACATAACCTTCAGTCATTTCTAAGTAACGTGCACCTTTTGCCTTAGTACCAAACATAGTACCAACTTGGCTTCTTAAATTCTTACCTAAGTCCTCTAGTGAAGCACCAATTGGTAGACCACCCTCAGAGAATGCAGTTTGTGTACGACCATAAACTATTTGTAAGAAGAGCTCACGCATAGCTGTATTGATAGCATCACATACTAAGTCAGTATTTAATGCCTCAAGCAATGTTTTGCCAGGAAGAATTTCTGATGCCATAGCAGCAGAGTGAGTCATACCTGTACAACCTAAGGTTTCAACAAGAGCCTCTTCAATAATGCCATCTTTCACATTTAATGTAAGTTTACATGCACCTTGTTGAGGAGCACACCAACCCACACCGTGAGTAAGGCCACTGATATCTTTAATTTCCTTAGCCTGAACCCATTTGCCCTCTTCAGGGATAGGAGCAGGACCATGGTATGCACCCTTATGAACTGGGCACATATGCTCTACTTCTTTTGAATAGATCATTGGTGGTACCTAATTGCTATATAAGTTAAAATTTTAGTTTTTACATAAATACGCATGCAAAAACCGTTGTATGCTAATTTTTATTTTTAGAATCTAAATTTGGTTTATTTTTTACTTAGCTCTAAAAACTACATTATTTATTATCACACAAATTGATTAAAAAAAATCATATTTATTAAAAAAATTGATAAAATTTTTGTGTGCGTTTAATAAAGAAAGACAACTAAAACAATAATTATATATAATGTTTTTTTTAGAAACACCTTATTTTTAAAAGGCTTTTCTTAAATTTTTTATTAAAAATAACATTTGCTTTTGTGAGGTATATATAATTTATATTTTAGTTTAAATGAAAAATTTTCACAGAATCTTTAGTCTATAAAAAATTAACATATGTTGTTTTAAAAAAGGTAAATTTTTATCTAATTTAAATAAAAAAAAATGATATAAAGGATAAAAAACCTCTATATCATTTTAAACGGGGGTTTGTCACATGCTTTTTTAAAAATCTTGTGTCAAGAATATATTTGCTATCAAGTAAACTTTATAGTTTTAGTTATCCTACTTAGAAAATAGATAATGATGAAATTTTATAAAAAAATAATTATGGAATAATTAGATTAAAAAAAATATCTTTATATTTTTAGTTTATGTGAACTTTACTTTATTTCTACATAAGAAATAACTATGTTGTTTTTAATTAAAAAGGCAATAATTATAATGACTATATTTTTAAAATAAAAAAAGACAAAAGTAATAAAAGTCTTACTACTTTTATCTTTATGTTTTTTTTAAATAGGAATCAGTTTTTGCAATTTATAAAGATTATAAAGTATCTAAAAATTCACTAGCTTTAAAATCTAAAGTCTTTCTTAAAGATGGCTCTATTCTTAAAGTTGCAGCTAAATTCTCAAGATAAGTATCTGTTGTTATCTTATTCTTATCTAACATCATAGAAGATAAAATATAAATATCAATTCTCTCTTCTTTAAAAGCTATTTTTGAATAAAGAAGATCTAAATTTAAATTTTGAGTTAAAAATGTATCTACATAACCCCTAATATCACTTGTTAAAATCTTTTTGTAAAATTTAAAAAAGCACTCGCTCTCACCATAAGATAACTTACCATCAGCACGGCTTGCATAAATCATTGCCTGAATAAGTAATAATGCAGTATCTATATGTAAAGATTTATAACTTTTAACATTAGGATTTTCAGCTTTAAATTGACTTATGCGTCTTGCTCTCCATTTCTTAAAAACAGATACAGCATATAAAGTAATAGCCTCTGATTTTATATCAGTTATATATTCGCAAGATCTTTGTATAGTTACATCTTTATCATCATTTTTTCTTTTAGCATAAACTCTAAGTAAAGAAAACTTATTATCTAAGTACGCCTTAACCTCTTGACGATTTTCACTAGCATTTGTAATGCTGTATTCAGATACTGTCATAATTACATCCTATTTAAGCTCTAAATCTTCTTACTATAATTGTAGTTAATAATCTAAATATGTGTACATTTTATAAGGAAAAATCGCTAATTAGTCACAATTTTTCTTCTAAAGCATTAAAATGTGGCATTATCAATTCTATTTTAGAGCATTTTTTCTTAGCAAAGATATAGCAAATTAATGCAATTAAGTAAAGATTTTATATAAAAATTAACTTTAATATATAATATAAATATACTTTGAATAATAGTATATATATAAAATTTTATAAAAATAAAAAAGCATTTTTATATGTGCTGATAAGATTTATTTAAAACAGATGTTAAACTATATCAATATAAATATTAATTTAAATAAATATATCTTTTTTATTGAATATCTTTGATATATAGCACATAAATAAAAGCTTACTAACAAAATAACTGTATAAGTTCATTTTTTATGTATCAGAATTTCTATTTTATGTGTATAATCAGAAAATAGATTGGAAATTATCTACAATTACTTTAATATCTTGATTTTAACCTAAACAAAGATAGCTATATTTAGCTAATTTTAGGGTTTAAAGCTATATAAAAAAGTTTTTTATTAGTATAATAAAAGATAATTCCTTGTATGATAGGAATTTAAAATTAAGGTATTAATTTTTTTTTAATACATTTTAGTGTATGAAGATAATCACAAGGATACTATGAACACCACATTAATAAAACCTCAGACAGATAGTACTATAAGTTGGTTTATTAGCCAATGTCATATACATAAATATGCTGCTAAAAACAATATTATCCATGAAGGAGAAAAGGCTGAAACTCTTTACTATATTGTAAAGGGATCTGTTGTTGTATTAATAAAAGATCAAGATGGTCGTGAGATTATTCTCACATACTTAAATCAAGGTGATTTTATAGGTGAAGTTGGTTTATTTGATCAATCAGAAAATCCAACAAGAACTGCTTGGGTTCGTGCTAAAACATCTTGTGAAATTGCAGAAGTTTCATACACTAAGTTTAAACAACTTGTGCAAGTAAATTATGAAATTTTAATGAGACTTGCAGCTCAAATTTCAAGACGTCTTGCTCAAACATCTCAAAAGGTAAGTAACCTTGCATTCTTAGACGTTCAAGGTCGTATTGCAAGTACCTTAGTAAACTTATCTCATCAACCAGAGGCAATGACACACCCTGACGGTATGCAAATTAAGATTACTCGTCAAGAAATTGGTCAAATTGTTGGTTGTTCTCGTGAAACTGTTGGTCGTATTTTAAAATCAATGGAAGAAGACAACCTAATTAGTGCCCATGGTAAAACAATCGTAGTATACGGTGTAAGATAAATATTTTTGTTAAGCCTTATTAATGGCTTTGTATTTAACGGAGAACCTTATGGCATCTTTGCTAGAGCGTGGAATTCATCAATTTAACAAAGAAGATCTTTTAGCTTGTTCAAGAGGCGAACTATTTGGACCTGGTAATAGTCAATTACCTGCTCCTAATATGTTGATGTTTGATAGAATTACTTCTATTAGAGCTGATGATGGTGAATTTGGCTTAGGTCAAATTACTGCAGAATTAGATATTGATCCTAGTTTATGGTTCTTTGATTGTCACTTCCCAGGTGATCCTGTAATGCCAGGCTGTCTAGGTTTAGATGCTATGTGGCAATTAGTAGGTTTCTTCTTAGGATGGAGAGGTGGTCCTGGTAAGGGCAGAGCTATTGGTGTTGAAAGTGTTAAATTTACTGGCGAAATCTTAGAGACTACTAAGGTTGTAAAATATGTTATTGATATGAGACGTATTGTTGCTCGTAAATCTTTAAATATGGGTTTTGCAAATGGTAAAGTATATGCTGATGGTGAGCATATTTACACTGCAGAAAATCTACAAGTAGGCTTATTCCCAAGAAATTAAAATTTTATTTAGGTATCATTAGGGTGCATTGCACCCTATTTTTTTATCTACTTTGTATTTTATAAGATACTAAAATATAGTTGCGTACAGTAGATCCTTTTTATTTGCCTATACTACAAAGAAAAAAACTAAAAAAGCACATGGTATATTGTAGTTATTGTGATTTTTGTATTGTTACTTAAAACAGTTCTTTCTTATGTAAAAAGAACAAAAATATCACATGAATTGATGTTGTATATATAAATTAAGATCAATATTTTCTTATTTACCATAAAGTTATATAAAAAATAACAAAAATTTAATAAAATATCTTACAATTATGATTTTTTATTGTATAATAGACTGCGTATACAGTAGAAATGAGTTGCTATTTTCTAACTTATATATAAATATTAAAATACAAAAGCAAGTATTATTTGCCAGAGTGTTTCTTTTATTCTTAAATTCATTTTTATTGTATACACTAAGTAAAGGTAAGACTAAGTCTTACTTTTTTTTTGCCTAAAAATAATTAAAAATTTATATTTTTTAAGATATTAGTAGCTTAAATTTTTAAATCTTTTTTATTGTAAACTTAAAACACACCCTGTCTTCTACATGTAGATTCTCATAACTTTTGCATAAATATATTAATTTGTATCTAATTTAGATCAAAATTATAAAAGACACAAAAAAGAGGACATTCTAAAAAGAACATCCTCTTTGCCTAAATTAATGTAGATATGTTTTTACTTTATTTTAATTTAAATGAGTAAAAAGATTTCTTACCACCGTATGAAGTTACACCTTCTAGATCTTGTTCAATACGGATTAATTGATTGTACTTAGCTAAACGGTCAGAACGTGACATTGAACCTGTCTTAATTTGACCTGCATTAGTACCAACTGCGATATCAGCAATAGTATCATCTTCTGTTTCACCTGATCTGTGAGATACGATAGCTGTATAACCTGCTCTCTTAGCCATTTCAATAGCTTCGAAAGTCTCAGTTAATGTACCAATTTGATTAATCTTAATTAAGATAGAGTTTGCAATACCCTTTTCAATACCTTCAGCTAGGATTTCTGGGTTTGTTACATATAGGTCATCACCTACTAATTGACACTTCTTACCTAGTCTGTCAGTTAGTTTCTTCCAGCCTTCCCAATCATTTTCAGCTGCACCATCTTCAATGGTGATTAGAGGATATTTATCAACCCAAGACTCTAATACATCAATCCAGTCTTCGATCTTATACTCTTTACCTTGTTTAGTTAGTTTGTAAACATTTGCAGCTTCATCATAGAATTCTGATGATGCACAGTCTAGACCTAGATAAATGTCTTTACCTGGCTCATAGCCTGCAGCACGAATAGCTTCCATAATTAATTCCATTGCGTCTTCATGAGAATTAATTGATGGAGCAAAACCACCTTCGTCACCTACAGCTGTAGTCATGCCTTTCTTATCAATAATCTTACGTAAAGCATGGAATGTTTCTGCACCGTAGCGAACTGCTTCTGCAAAAGTAGGAGCACCAACAGGTAGAATCATAAATTCTTGAATATCTAGATTATTGTTAGCGTGTGCACCACCATTGATAACGTTCATCATAGGAACAGGCATTTGCATTACGCCAGAACCACCAAAGTAACGGTATAGAGGTAGACCTGTTTCTTCAGCAGCTGCTTTTGCTACAGCTAAAGATACAGCTAAAATTGCATTTGCACCTAAGTTTTCCTTAGTCTTTGTGCCATCTAATGCAATCATAGTCTTATCGATATAAGCTTGATCTGTACCTTCAAGACCTACTAATTTTTCACGAATAACTGTATTTACGTTATTAACAGCTTTTAAAACACCCTTACCATTAAAGCGTTTCTCATCGCCATCACGTAGCTCTAAAGCCTCACGAATACCAGTTGATGCACCTGATGGTACAGAAGCACGACCAAAAGCACCTGATTCTAGGATAACTTCACATTCAACTGTTGGGTTACCACGTGAGTCCATAATTTCACGAGCAAAAATATCTAAAATTGCACTCATTTTTCTTTTCCTTAAATTAAAATATCATAAACTTTATTCTACATTCTTTTGCCAGATTTATTTAGCTAAGTAGATAATAAAACTCATAAAATATAGTTATTTTGCATTCTATTAGGAGATATGTTTTATGTTACTTATCTACTTACTAAATAAATCTGGCGTTTAGTTAGTGTATGCTAACTTAACATTAATTTTTTTTAATGTAAAGATAAAATAATAAAAAAATTACATAAATTTATAAAAAACATTTAATGTGTTATAAATATTAATATATAAATCAATAAGTTAATTTACATTATGTTTATTTTTATCTATAGATTATTTTTTTCAAATGATATTATTTTTGTGCAAAACTTCCATGTAAATAAAAAAAATCCCTACTCTTTAAAATAAAGAATAGAGATTTTATTGGTATTTTTAGAAGAATTAAGTTTTAAATATTTAGCTTTTGTAAAACTTCACCTGCTAAATTTAAATATGACCTAGCTCCATTTGATGATTTGTCATAAAACATAACAGGACGACCAATACTTGTACATTCAATAATACTGCTGCTAAAAGGAATTACAGTTTTAAAGAGCAAATCATCAAAATGTTTTTCAAGTTCATCATGTATTTCTTTTGATAAAGGTCTTTCCTCTTCATATAATGTTCTAACAATACCTAAAAGTTTTGCTTTTGATAACCCTTCCCTTTTAAGTCCATTATAAACATCTAAAAATGTAAGTAATGAATCTAAAGCAAAATACTCACAAGGCATTGGTATTAGAATATAATCAGAGGCACACATTGCATTTTCAGTAAGTAAATTTAATGAAGGCGGTGTGTCAATAATTATTAAATCATAATCATCTTTAATAAGCTCAAGATGCTTATTTAATTTTTGAGTTCTATCATCTTCATTATAAATAGCAACTTGTACAGCAATTAAATCATCTGATGATGGTATTACATCAAATTGACCTTGCTCATAATGTACTATAGTATCAACTATATCATTATCAGCTATTAAAGAACCAGCTAGGCATTTATCACTATCAGCTCTATCTAAAGATAAAGCTACAGTTGCACTTCCTTGAGCATCTAAATCAATTAATAATACTCTGCGACGAGTAGCTGCTATAGCACAAGCTAAATTTACAGCAGTAGAGGTTTTGGTACTTCCACCTTTTTGATTAACAATACTTAAAACTAAGGACATATAAATGAGATCCTCAAAAAAGATATAATAAATGATAATTATTAAGCTACAAGTATAATGTAAAAATAGTACTATGAACTTTAAAACAAGCACTAATTAATAAAAAAAGCCATTAAAACAACTAAAAAGTTTGTAACTTTAAATAATATCTATCTTAGATTTGCCTATTTTATACCTATAATCAATTATATTTAAAGTATAATTTTTGATTTCTAGGATTTAGTCAATATTTTATTTTTGTATAAGTATTATAATAGGCAAGTTTTCTAAAAAATATAAAAGGTTTTTAATCTAAATTAAAAAATTTTTTTATAAAAAGAAAATTATGTGACTTTGATCATTATATAAATTTGCTCTTCATGTTTATTCCTACACATTTTTAGTGTTTAATACTATAGCAAATTTGAAGAGAAAATATATAGATAAAAAAGGCTTACTTATGAGTGAAAAAAAAGAAGATATAAATTTTGAGCCAGGAGCTTTTGAAGAACAAGAAGGTAGTTCAATGCTATCTTATTCAAAAAAGAATAAAAAAATAGCCACTTCAACTTATGGTATCTTATTATTTATTATCTTTATTATTTTTTCTTGTTTTGGTTTATATCTTTTAAGACTAAATATTATTCAAAACTCAAATATTGTAGGACATGAAATTACTACACGTGTAAGCGTTAAGACTTTATCAGAACTCGATTTGCAAAAAACATTAATGAAAGCTATTGGTGATTACACAGCTCAATTAATTGAATCTTCTAATAAAAATAATGTAAAGTTTGATAAAGATGTTTGGGTTAATAATGTCAATAGTATTATTAAAGATGCTGTAAAAGCATCTCAAGTTAGATTTTATGCTGTTATTAATAATAACCTAATGACACCACTTAGAAGCTATGATTTTAGTTTCTTAGATGTAAAAGCAAGACCTTGGTATCAAGCTGCTATGCACTCACATGGTGAAGTAGTTTTACTTTCACCATATCAAGACTTTTATACTGGTGCTACTATCATTACTATTGCCATGAAAATAAATGACAATAATGATATTGTAGCTTGTGACTTCTATACAGATTCATCACAAAATCAACTATATACAAATTTAATTCCATCAGGTTACTCTTATTATCTAACTAATGAAGAGGGATCTTTAATCTTATATCATGATGAAACAGGTTTAAATTATGAGCAAGCACAGCAATATATAAAAGATGAATTTGGAAAATTCAAAGATATAGCTACCCTTTCTAGCTCACAACAAAGTATAGAGACAAATGGACCTTTTGGTAGAAAGTTAAATCTTTTTGTGTATCAAGATCCAGTAACTCAATGGTACACAATCTTAACTACACCTTATGAGGCTATCTTATCTGATTATAATTTAGTGCTTAATGCCTTTATTGGTATGATTTTACTCTTTGTCTTAATTGAAACTTTGATGTTATACAGAGAGTATAAACTTACAAAAAGAATTGAAGAGGCAACAGAGGTTTTACAAGTTTTAGGTGACTCTTATCAAATTGTGTTACGTGTCAACTATAAGACAGGTTTATTTAAGACCTTAAAAATACCAGGTTATCTAAAAGGTATTTTAGATGAGTCAAACTCTTATACTGCACTTTTATCTGAGATGAAACAAATTGTAAAAAAAGATGCTTGGCCATCATTTTTTGAGGCATATTCAATATCAAACTTTGCAAATTTAGCAAAGAAGAATATTTCAGATATAAGTCATGACTATCAAATGAAAGATGCCTTTGGTCATTATAAGTGGTTTAATCTTCGTATTTTATATGATGAGAACTTTAATAAAAATGAATATATTCTTTGTATAAAACAAGTAGACAAAGAAAAATTAAAAGAAATTGAAGAACATAGACTTTTAAAAGATGCTCTTGCTATGAGTCATAAGAATGAAGAATCTAAAAATGCTTTCTTCTCTAATATGTCTCATGATATGAGAACTCCTTTAAATGGTATTATAGGTCTTTGTACCTTAGCCCAAAACTATACACATAATCCAGAAAGAATTGAGGATATCTTTAAAAAGATTACAACATCCTCAAAACAGCTATTAAATTTAGTTGATGATATTTTAGATATAGCTCGCCCTGAAAAGCAACAAACTTTAGTTAAAGAGCCATTCTTACTAAAAGAATCAATTAAAGAAGGACTTGCTACATTCTATGAAACTGCAAGACTAAATAAGAAGTCTTTTGCTATTAAATTTGATATTAAACATAATGGTATTAATGCAGATTTAAAGAAATTACTTCAAATATTAAATAATTTAGTATCAAACTCATTTAAGTATTCAAATGAAGGTGCTAAAGTTGACGTTTTAATTAAAGAAGTAACAGAACAAGTACATCCACAATTTGTATTTATTATCCAAGATACTGGTATTGGTATGACAAAACAATACCTAAAGAATTTATTTGTGCCATATGCACGTGAAGAAAGACTTGCACGTGTAACAGGTACAGGTCTTGGCATGCCTATTGTAAAGAACTTAGTTAATAAGATGGGTGGTAATATTACTGTTAAATCAGTAGTTGATGTTGGTACTAAATTTACTATTACTATTCCTCTTGAAATTGTTGATGAACGTAAGATTAAAGAAGTTCAAGAAAGTGAACAAACACCTCGTGGATTTGAAATTCATAATGATAATGTAGCAACAAGTGAAAATGTTGCAAATAATAATGTACAAGATACTAGTGCTGAAGATAGTAATCAAAATCAAATTACTTCAATTAAGGGACTTAATATCCTTATAGCTGAGGATAATGAGCTTAATATGGAAATTGCTACAGATATTCTATCACTGCGTGGTATTAATGTAACTCAAGCTTGGAATGGTCAAGAGGCTGTTGAAAAATTTGGTGAACTTACAGATAAAATTGACGCTATATTAATGGACTTAAGAATGCCTATTATGGATGGTTGTGAGGCAACTCAAGCAATACGTGCTATTGATAATCCTTGGGCTAAGAAAATTCCTATTATTGCAGTTACAGCTAATGCTTTTTCAGAAGATATTTCAGCTACACATGCCTCAGGTATGGATGCTCATATCTCAAAACCTATTGATTTTAAGATTTTAGAATCTACTTTATTAAAATTAGTTAAACCTAAAAACTAATTGCGTTTAAAAGGAGATGCAACTATGGTTCTCAATGATTTACCAAACCACATTCAAATAGATATAAATGGCTCTTTAGAGCGTTTTTCTAATTTTGAACCTATGTATATAAAGTACTTAAAGAAATTCATCACTGAAAAGACTTATGATACTTTTAAACAAGATATTATGTCAGGTAATTTATCAGCTGTTGAAAGTAGTGCACATACAATTAAAGGAATTTGTGGTAATCTAGGCTTAACAGAGCTATATGAAATTTATAGCAATATAGTAAAGTCAGTAAGAGAAAGAGATATGAGTAATTTAAAAAATCAATATCTACTTGCTATCAAAAAGACTGAAGAGACTATAGCTATACTTAAACAGTTAGATTAATAACAACAAACATAGTGGAAATATATTTATATGAAGAGTGAAAAGCAAACTATTTTGATAGTTGATGACATTGAGATGAATAGAGACATACTTGAACAAAAGTTTTGTCAATACTATAACACTCATTGTTGTGAAAATGGACTTGAAGCTCTAGTTTATACAAAAGATCATGAAAAAGAAATTGTAGCAGTTCTTTTAGATCTTGTTATGCCTGTAATGACAGGCATACAGTTTCTATCAATTATTCGTGAACAAAAATTCTTAGAAGATGTGCCTATCTTTATTATTACTGCTGAAGATAATGAAAACATACAGCTAGGAACTTTTGATTTTGGTATTACTGACGTTATTACAAAACCATTTAATGCAAAATTCTTATTAAAACGTGTTTCATCTCAAATTGATTTATATTTAACTAAAAAATCTCTTGAGTATACTAATATGGTTCAATCAAAACTATTAGTAGAACGTTCAAAAGAATTAGCAGAACTTAGCATGAAGGTCACATCCACTCTTGCTCTTGCAATTGAAATGCGTTCTGGTGAAACAGGTACACATGTAAAATCTATTCAAAATATGACTAGAAATGTGCTTACTATGTTACGTAAAGAGCAATTTAATGATTTATGCACTAATATGTCAGATGATGATATTGAAAATATATCATATTCATCTGTATTACATGATATTGGCAAGATTGTAGTACCTGATGCAGTTTTAAATAAACCAGGTAGACTTACACCTGAAGAGTATGAAATTATCAAAACACATACTGTAAAAGGTGCAGAACTTATTGATCAAATTGGTCTTGAAAATAATGAAGTTCTATCTTATGCCTATGATATTTGTCGCCATCACCATGAAAGATGGGATGGTCGTGGATATCCTGATAAATTAGTAGGTGAGGATATTAGTATTTGGGCTCAGATTGTGTCAATTGCAGACGTATATGACGCTCTAACTCAAGATCGATGCTATAAGAAAGCTTTCCCTAAAGAAAAAGCTATTTCTATGATTAGAAATAATGAATGTGGTGTATTTAACCCTGATTTATGTAAAGTTTTCTGTGAAAATATAGATCAAATTGATATTCCTTAAAAATACAAATAATTAATTATTAAATAGCCTTATTTATGCACAAATAAGGCTATTATTATTTAGTTTTAAAATTTACAAAAAATCTTTTAATATCAAGTACTTTTCCTGAAAAACAATATATACCTTATTAATACTTTCCTTTTATTTAAAATAATAATTGATTAATAAATATAGTAATTTATAATGTTTTTTTACTTTTATTTTTTATAAATAAACTCTATTTTTCTTTGGTGTTTCTCTTATAGAGGTTTAAAAAGATGAAAAAAAGATTTTTTGTAAATGGACTTGCTGTGATTTGCTCAAGTTTAATTGCAAATGCTTCACTTGCAAGTGATTTAAATATTTGGAATTGGAGTGACTTCATTGCAGATGATACACTTGCTAACTTTGAAAAAGAAACAAAATTAAAAACGAATTATGCTGTTTTTGATAATAATGAACTAGTTGAAGCTAGACTTTTATCAGGACATTCTGGCTTTGATGCTGTAATGTCTCCATCTTATTATATTCCACGTCTTGCTAAAGCTCAGGCACTTGAAAAAATAGATAAAAGCAAATTACCTAATTATATAAATTTAGATAAAAAAAGAATGGAATTAATGGCAACAGTTGATCCTAACAATGACTATGCTATTCCTTATGCTGAAAATACTTTAGGTATTGGTTATAACAAAGAAAAAATTGAAGAAATTTTTGGTAAAGGTTTTGAACTTAATTCATGGGAATTTCTTTTAAAGAAAGAAAATTCAGATAAACTTCGTAAATGTGGTATTGCTGTTTTAGATTCTCCTATGGAAGTTATCTCAGCTCTTATGCATATAAGAGGTTTAAATCCACGTTCTGAAAACAGAGAAGATTATCAAAAGGTTAAAGAAGACTTAACTGCTCTTGCAACTAATGTAGCTTATTTTCACTCATCACGCTATATAAATGATTTAGCATCAGGTGATATTTGTGTAGCTGTTGGTTACTCTGGCGATATCTTACAATCAACACAAAGAGCAATTGCAGCTGGTAAAAAATATAGTATTGAGTATAGATATCCAAAAGAAGGTTCTTTACTTTGGTTTGACTCATGGGCTATTGCTAAAGGTGCTAAAAACTATGATAACGCTCATATATGGTTAAATTATCTACAAAGACCTGATGTTGTAACTCCAATTATTAATCAAATTAGATATATTATTCCTGTAGCTAAGTCTATTGAAGAAATGGATCCAAAATTAAAACAAGATCCAAGTGTAAACTTATCAGAAGAGGATTTTAAGAAAGCTTTCTTCCCTACACCTCCAAGTGCTAAGGTATCAAGAATTACCAATAACATTTGGAATTATATGAAGCTAAACTCTGAACAAAATAGCGATGATGCTTCAATTTGGAAATAATAAAAAATCATAATGTTTCTTTATAAAAGAGGAGTTTTCTCCTCTTTTTTTGTACCATAAATAAAAATAACTAAACTCTAACAATCTAGATATCACATACCATACTTTAATATTGACATTTAGACATATATTTCATCTTCAAAAAAAACAAAAAACTAGATCTTAATTTTTGTGATCTATTTTATTTTTTATTAGATACGTAATTAAATACGTATCTAATAAATGCTATTTTTGTGTACATACATAGACACAAATAATTTAAATTAAATTTAATATTTTTATTTATTATCAATATCTTATATATTAAATAATAGCCAACATAGACACAAAGATTAAAATAGATTATTTTAAACACAAAATAAATGCAATTTTTAAAATTTAAAACTCAACAAAAAAAATCTCTTTTTAAGTATAAAAAAGTTAAAAATTATATAGATAACTAATTAAATCTTCATAAAAAATCTAATTGTGCTAATGTGGCAATTTTAAAAATAAGGAAATACTTGTTATGAAAAAAATATTTTTAACTTTGTCTTTATGCTTACTATGTAGCACAAGCTTTGCAAAACATACTAATGTAAAAGGTTACTACAGAAGTAATGGTACTTATGTTCAACCTCATCATAGAAATGGTCCAAACCATACTCAATATGATAACTTTTCAACTAAAGGTAATGTAAACCCTTACACTGGAAAGGAAGGAACAAAATATCCTTACTATTAATAATTTCTAAAAGAACATAATTAAGATTATAAATTAATTAAAAGAGAGACCTTAAAAAGTTCTCTCTTTTTTTTATTTTATAAATTTTAACTTCAGATCAAATACAAAATCACTTTTAATTAACACATAAAATAAGCAATAAGGTAAAAATAAAATTAAAAGAATATTGATGTTTTTTTATGTTTTTTATAGCTTATTTAGAAAGATAAAAATATATAAAATATCCTAAGTACGCTTTATTGCTAGAGTTAAGCAAGTAGAAAATACAAGTAAACACAATAAAAACACAAAAATAAAATGAATAAGTTATGAGAATAGACTTGTAGAAGATAGAGTTGTTTACAACATAAAAAAATCTAATCTACTTTTAAATAATATAAACTTTATAATAATTCTTTAGAGATTAAAGTTTATATCTTTTTAAGAATTATAAATATCTAAACTCTAAGAGTTATAAATAAAGATTCACTTATTTTATCTTCTGTATTTGAAATTTATTTTTTAATTTTGGTAGAAATCAATTACTAAATTTAATACATCTATCAATAACTTTTTACCATTTAGAAATAAATGACTTTAAAAATAGCCTTTAGTTCATTTAACTAAATATATCTTAAGCTACTTAATTAAGATTTTTAAAGTTTACTAAACAAATATAGATAAAATGTTTGTAAAACAACTGCATTTTACGTGGTATTTTTATAAAGTTTACACACTTTATATAAAATAAAGTTCTTATAAATAAAGTAATTAATAATAACTAATATCTATTTTTATAAAATTAAATTTCTGTTACGCTCTTTCTTTTATAAAAGAGATATGATTATATAAAATATTTAAGATATAAGCTTATTTTAGATGGTGTTTTTTAAGATAAAAATACAATTATCTATAAAGCTAAGATAGAAATTTTAAAATGATAGCCCAAAAAAAGTTAATAAAAACTAAGTCTAATTTAGAAATTAAAGATCTATAAAACTAAAGGCAAAAATATTAACTTGTACAATCAAAATTACTAACAAATAAAGCTAGAAATAAACTCTTAAAATAAATATAAAATATATTTATATTAATATATGATATATTTTATTTTTAAACCTATAAAATACAGTATATATTTACAAGCTAAATCTAAAAATAAGTAACACTATAGATAATTGCAAATTAAATGGTTTTTAATAACCAGATAAATTTAGTTTTAGTTAAGAAGTCTAAGCTTAAGTTAATGATCAAATCACAACATGACTTAATATGTCTTATAGTATCAAAATAAATAATTAAAAATTTCTCTTAGAGCTTTGTACATAAAATCTTATAGACTATATATAATTTTGAAAATTTAATTTTTACCTTAACTTAAAATCTATAAAAAAGAAAAAGTTTGAAAAAGCAAACTTAGCATTAGCCTCTAAACATATAAGTAAAATAAAGAAGTTTAAATTAAATTAATAGCAAAATAAAGCAAATTTAAAATAGCAAAAACTCCCTACTCTCCTACTAAAATGCAAATTATCTTAACTTGCCCTATTTCATATATAAGTATGAAAAACTTTAACTAATTTAATCTCATTGTTATAACATCTACATTTTTATTTTTATCTTTTTTATTTTCTAAAAAATAACCTTAAGGAAAAATAACTCTATCTTATACATATCTATTCTCATAACTTCTACATCTTTTTTTTAATTTATCATATTTTCTATTGTTAGATAAATATAGATCTAAAAATTGCAGATAAAATTAGAGAACATATTTAAAGATCATTAATCTATGGTCAAAAACAAATCCATCTATTGTTTATAAAAGAAAAAATAATTAAAACAACCTAAAAAGACTTGTAAATATATGGTATTTTTATATAGTTTACACACTTTATAAAAATAACATAGTGTTTATTAAGTAATAATTTATATTAAAATACTATTTTTATTAAAATAGTATTTCTGTATAAATCATTCTTTTAGTTATTGTGATTAAATTTACAAATATAAAAAATCTATAAAGCATAAAAAAGCTTATTTCTTTAAGGAAAAAGCTATAAAAGTAGATCTCTTTTTAGATAC
>JARHZF010000123.1 GCA_029258325.1 Anaerobiospirillum sp.
TTGTTATTATTTAGTAATAGGAGTTGCCTGTTTTACATCAATCTTAATATTATTAGCTTTTCTATCAACTTCGCCTGTTATTAAAATTAATTGATCTTTTGCTATATGTGTCCATGGCATATCATCATCAAGCTCAACAGCTATTTTGTTATTATCCACAGATACAAATTCATAAAGATCTTTATTTAATTGTTTTGTTAATCTGCCACGTACAGTTACTATTTCATCATCGTAAGCATTTTTGATAACATCAGATAATTGTCTTTCAGCTTGGTTTTGGGCAAAGGTAGGCACTTTTGGTGCTTGACCATCAAATCCATCTGGAGCTGCAAATGCAACTGTACTTAAACATGTAGCTGTAGCTAAGATAAAAAGAGTTCTTTTCATAATTTTTTGCTCCTGTCTTAATTTTTAATCTAAATTAATTATGATACTAAAAACTTAGCATTTGCTTAGTATAAATATATAAAAGTAATGTTTATTTAAAATAAAATTTAACACCAATTTTATTACAAAAAATGAAATTTATTTTTATAAATATAAAAATTATATTTATATATACTTAAGTTAAATTATACTATCACAAGGCTTATTTAATAAAACATCTTAAAAGATAATAAAAAAAGTGGAGCAACCCCCACTTTTAACGAACTTAATATAAGTATTGATAAGTTATATTTATCTTGTAATAGGTGTAGCTTGTTTTACATCAATCTTGATGTTGTTAGCATCTCTATCTACTTCACCTGTTATTAAAATTAATTGATCTTTTGCTATATGTGTCCATGGCTTATCATCATCAAGCTCAACTACTATTTTAGTATTACCCTCTGACACAAACTCATAAAGATCTTTATTTAATTGTTTTGTTAATCTGCCGCGTACTGTTACTATTTCATCATCATAAGCATTTTTGATAACATCAGATAATTGTCTTTCTACTTGATTTTGAGCAAATCCTGGAACTGCTGATGTTTGATTATTATCAAAACCATTTGGAGCTGCAAATGCAGCTGTACTTAAACATGTAGCTGTAGCTAAGATAAAAAGAGTTCTTTTCATAATTTTTACTTCCTTTTGTTATTCTATGAAGTAATTATGCTCTTTAAAACTTAGTAATTACATAGTTATTAAACTTTATTGAAAATAAAAATACCCCAAAAAAGGGGTATTTTTATTTAATGATAATAATAGCAAAACTATAAAGTTATAGTTAACAAAATTATAGATCTTTTGGAATTTCATTTCCACTCTTTAGAGCAGCTGAAAAACGTAACATTCTATCTAATGGCTTTATAGCATCAACACGAATATCTTCATCTACAAAAATTTCATGACCTTTTGGATCTTTTAAAATCTTAATTAACTTTGCAAGAGAATTTAAGCCCATCCATGGACAATTTGCACAACTTATACAATGACCATTTAAACTTGCAACAGGAGCTTCAATTAATTTCTTATCAGGACATGCTTGCTTTATCTTGTAGAAAATATTTCTCTCTGTTGCAATAATAAATGTATCTGAACTAGATTTCTTTGCATAATCTAAAATTTGTGAAGTTGAACCTACAAAATCAGCCATAGCAACAACAGATTCTGGAGCTTCTGGGTGAACTAAAATCTTAGCATTTGGATTTTCTTTTAAAACAAAAGCTAAAGCATTAGACTCAAAAGCATCATGCACAATACAACGACCAGGCCAACAATGCACCATTGCTTCTGAATTTTTTGCAATATAAGATCCTAAGTGTCTATCTGGTACCCATAAAATCTCTTCTTTTCTTGACTTTAAGTACTCAGCTAGCTCTACAGCTAATGATGATGTTACAATCCAATCAGCCTTTGCCTTTACCTTTGCAGATGTATTTGCATATGCTACTGTTGTAGCATTTGGATATTTATTTTTCATAGCCACAAAATCATCTACACTACAACAAAGATCTAAAGAACATTCAGCTTCTAAATCTGGCATTAAAACTTGTTTATGTGGAGATAAAATCTTAGCTGTCTCTCCCATAAATCTTACACCTGCAACAACTATTAGGTTCTTATCACTATCACGACCTACACGAGCCATTTCTAATGAATCACCAATAAAACCACCAGACTCTTCTGCTAGTCTTTGCATAGTGTCATTTGTGTAATAATGAGCAATTAAAAAAGCATTTTTCTCTTTTAATAAAGCTAATGCCTCATCAAAAAGCTTATCATCTTCTCTTTTTTGTTCAGGTGTCATAGCATCTGGTAGCTTAAAATCTACTGGAATTGTTACACCTTCAATCATATGTAATGGCATAAAATTTACTCTACATTAAATTTAAGATCACTTGCACCAGCAGTAACAAGAGCTTTATGTGCATCAACACGTTGAACACCATATGCTCTCATTCTTGCAGTACAAGCCCTAAGATCAAGACTATTTACATCTTCTTTATCTAAATATTCATTTATTGATTGTGTTGTTAGTTTGATATTGTCAGGAATATGTCCTGAACCTACTAAGCAAGATGGCATAAAACAGTAAAGCTTGTCAGTAGCTTTCATTACAGATACATCATGTACTAATTTTTCATCATGATTTGATATATATGTAAAAGTATCACCTTCTTGTAAATTAAAATCATTAAAAGGTACTAATTCCTGACTATCTTGTACTTCTGATCCTGCTTTAAATTCTTTTTCATTTATTATAAAAGAACGTGGTGCTATAGCATAATCAAAAGCAAGTGCTATTAAATCTCCAACAAAAGCTCTATCTGCAATACCATCAATTGCAACTAATCTCCATACATTTGTATTTTGTAAATTAACCTTAAGTAAATATTGCATGTTCACTCCAAATTATTGTTTTATTTCATATGTTAAAGTACCTGAATTAATACTATCACTATTTTTAACTATCTTTTTCTTATTGATAGTTTTTCTACTTAAGGACACTTTATAATCAAGTAAATCTAAATCTAAAAACATAAATAATTTAGCTAAACCTGAATTATGATTATATGAAGCTTTTATATATTGACTTGCAAGCCTTGTACAAGGTGGGTTTATTGTTGAGACAAGTGCAAGTTTATATTTTATAAATAAAAAACTTGGACTATCTTTTAATTCATCATCTTGTAAAATAAGCGTTTTTAAACTTTCATAATATTTTACATGTATAGCTGGAATTAAAATCTTATATGACCCTATATAGTCTTTATAAGTAGAAGACCATGGACTTACAAGACGTCTTGATTGCTCTAATATAGTTTCTTTTACATCAGATAAGTCTCGCTCAATTTCTATAAATGAGTCTGTTGGAGTATCTTTTGATAAAATAAAATAATCAATAAGACCTAAATATGCATTTAAAATATAATTTGAATTATAGTGAAACTTTGCATTTGATACTCTTTGCAAGAGTTTTAAAGTCTTTTCATCACCCTCTTCATATGCTCTTTCCTCAATATCTAAAAGAATATCTACAGCAAAATTTGTACATGAAAAACAAGCAAGTAAAATTTTGTCATATAAAGCATTAGAAGAATAAAGAGCATCTAATAAAGATATAATTAAATCAGCAGACTCCTTAGATGGTGTATTATCATTATCTATATTGTCATAAATATCATCAACTTCATCTATTGCAAAAGATAAATAATGAGCATAGAGATTAGTACTACTTGCATAAGTGTTATAGTCGTTTTTATAAAACTCTCTATTTAATCTTAAAAGTAAACTTAATGCCTTTTGATTCTTTAGTATATTTATAGATTGCATAGCAAAGAATTTTGCATTTAATTTACTTTGAGGTAATAAAACACCTTCATTATAACATTCTGCTACAAACCAAGATAAAAACGAACTTTCCTTGGATTTTTCAATAATGTCCATCATTATTTTATATGATGGTAAAACTTCCCTATCCTTTTCTACATTTAAAAGAGATAAACACTTATCAAGACCTAACTTTGCTCCAATACTTAAAATAGTATTAGCAAGTTTTTTGTCTTTAATAATAAAAGGTAAAATAGCATAAGATTCTGGAATAGATCTTATAAATAAAAAATGATGATAGGTAAAATCTTCTGTATTTAAGATATTGATATTTTTCTTAACCTTTGATGCATCTTTATTTTTAAAAACATCAAAACGACGCAATGATTTACTAAAAATAGCATTAATAGATCCAAGAGTACAAGCTTTATCAAGATAATACTCCTCATGAGAATCTAAATATTTATATTTAGCTGTATTAGTTTTTAACTTTTTATAATCAGCAAGTTGTAAAGGTTTTAAGTCAGGCACAAAATCATAATCATCTACATATTGTTTTTGCACATGGAAAAAATCAGATAAACTTTCAGCTGCAAATGAAAAACCCTCATTTGTTAAATCTTCCATTAAGTCAATCTTACTTTTACAAAAACCTTTAGCATACTTATCATAATAACTTAAAGCTATTATCTTAGCGTAAGTGTCATCTTTAGATAATGCTTTATCTAATAAATAAAAAAGAAAATCAGAACAAAGTTCTGTATAAATACTATCGTTATTTATATCTAATATTTTATTTTTAGAGATAAAATCAACATAATCATCTAAGGTAAATAAAGTATATAGGTCACCTGCCTCTTGCGAAAGACGAACTAAAGGTCCTATAAATTCAAGTTTATTTTCAAAAACTACTTTATCTAAAGCTTGTTTAAAATAAAGCTTATAACGAAGAGGTAAAAACTTATCTTCATATTCAAAACCATTTACTGTTGCATAATCACAAAAATTAGTAACTGATTTTAATAAATTTAAAAGTAAAAAATCCTTTATATTTATTACTTTTTTATTAATTTTTACCTCTTCTTCTATATCAAATTTAGTTCTTGTACTTGTAGATAAATCATAAGCTCGCTTAAAATTATTTACTAAAGAAAATTCAGTAATACCCTCATCAATACCATAAACTTCTTTAAAAACTAAATTAGTATATATAATAGCTTGAGGGTAACCACAAATTGCAGCATAACGCATTAAAAGAGAACCTAGTATAACATCTTGTTTTACATATGTTCCTTGTATGTAACAACTTGCTAATTTATAAATTACACTTTCTGGAAGAGATAAAACATGGGAAATATTGTCATAACCCTTTGTATATATATATCCTTTCATTCTTGTTATAAGTGAAGATAAACCTTGCACTAAAACATAAATACTATTAGTTTTATGTTTACTATTATGTCTACCACTATGATAAGAACTTAAAGGATCTAAACTATCTAAAAAATACTCAAAATCCTTAAAGGATAAATTATTTTTATAAAAAAGATGCCAAATAATAGCAGCAAGAGAACTTGGAATTCTTGCCTCATCTTTAAAATCAATAGTTGCATCTCTTTGACAAAATTTATATATTAACTTAAATAATATCTTATATTTTTCAATATCATCTGTATGCGTAAAAGCTTCTTGCTCTTCTAAATAACGCTCTATAAACTCATTTTCAAAATTAGATGTATCTTGTACACAAAAATTTTTATAGTAAGAAATAAATGATTTATTTATATATTTAACATATTTATTTCTTAAAGAAATAAGTAAACTACGAGCTTTTGTATCATCGCTATTTTGATCAATAGCTATAGCTAGTAATAATAAGGCATGATTTAAATCAGCAAAATCACTATCACTTATATTTTCCTTATAAGTCCTATCCTTTATAAGTTTTAAAGCATCAAGATATAACTCATTGGATGTTTTATTTTTAATGCGAGATTTACTATCTCTTTTACCAATAAATATAGCTTCTAAAGATGCAATATCTTTTTCTAAAGTCTCTTGTTTGTCTTTTAAAGAGCCTTTTTTATTATAAAACTCTAATATATCTTGACTTAAAGCATTAATGAAAGGATCGAGCAATTTATATACCTTATAGATAAAAAAGGAAAATACTAAAAATATTATATTATATAAGTCTTGTTTGATATAAATTTAATTTATAAATATAGAATAAATAATGGAAATTATTGTTGAGATATGGATTTATATAAAGATAAAACTATTATGTTTATAGTTATTATAGATAGTGATGGGAATATTTAATGGTGGATGCTATAGGACTCGAACCTATGACCCTCTGCTTGTAAGGCAGATGCTCTAACCAGACTGAGCTAAGCATCCAAGTGGTGGGTCGTGAGAGATTCGAACTCTCGACCAACGGATTAAAAGTCCGCTGCTCTACCGACTGAGCTAACGACCCTTGGAGGTCATTACTTTTTAAAAGTAATCAAATTTTCAATGGTGGATGCTATAGGACTCGAACCTATGACCCTCTGCTTGTAAGGCAGATGCTCTAACCAGACTGAGCTAAGCATCCAATGGTGGGTCGTGAGGGGATCGAACCCGCGACCAACGGATTAAGAGTCCGCTGCTCTACCAGCTGAGCTAACAACCCAATCAGAAAAACATCACTGAAGTTTAGATTTCAGATGTTGTTACATCTTCAACCAATGAATTAACAAGTATCGCATTTATTGAGTAGACTGTAAAGCAACGAAGATTCTTCATTCAACTTTAGGGTAGTTACCCTTAAACTGATGAGTGAACTAATCACTTCACTTATACTTCAAATTTGCTTTGTAGTACCACAAGCTCATAAGTCAATGGTGAGTCGCATGGGAATCGAACCCATAACCTATTGCTTAAAAGGCAATTGCTCTAACCTATTGAGCTAGCGACTCAATTTCACTTGATTAGTGAGCATTATGTTCTACTTGTCATTCACTGAGCTAACAGCTCTTTCAGTGAATCAGCGACTGTTGCCGCCTGACGAGGTGCTATTGTACGGATATCCGAATCATGTGCAAGTACTTTTTGAAACTTTTTTCACTTTTTTTCAATCATTACTATACAAATGCGATATATAAGCCATTTTAACACAGTGACAGATAAGCAATCTTTCCATAAAGCATTGTATAGATGCCCTTTTTAGATGGCCAGCTCACCATTTTTTAACAAGATCCTCACAATTCTGTGATCTACGTAGCTATAAGTTATCCCAAACTGTGCTCTATGGCTCTCAACTAGCCTACCTTGGCCTGCATGCCCATAACTACATATAAGGTAGAAGCAAACTCCCTCTCCTAATATGCTCAACTGTCACAGACATACACTAGGGCAAGCAACAACAAAAACTGATCCTTCCGCGCCATCTCAGAAACATCCCGCTCTTCTCAAAGCACACTGCAAAAGACACTCATACCCTAAGACTTCCCCATCCCTACGTATGTAGTGAATGCCACCTGCCATACCATCAATAAGGGCAAATTCGCTATGCCACACATCAACACTAAGTCAACTGAGCTTAAGTCCCCGTACTTTCAAAACTATCCAACCAACATCTACCAAGTACTCTATCTATTCGAGACTGCCTTCATTCTGCAAGTGTGCTTTCTCCTACTACTCGATGCAGTCCTTACTCTACT
>JARHZF010000010.1 GCA_029258325.1 Anaerobiospirillum sp.
ATAGCTATTCTTTCTTATAAGAAAAAGAATTACATGCTCTTTTATACATGGAGTCTTTTATGCGTTTTTTACTTATATTTATTATTGCAAACCTTATGATAGGCAGTTCTTTTGCTAAATACTCAAAAGAACAATATATGGCTAATAAAAACTTAGTTAGTATCTATGATAATTTAATAAAAGATGGCTATAACATGACATCTCTTTATTGCTCATGCCCTCTTTATGTAAATAAAAATAAATTATATTATGATAGAAATGCTTGTAGCTATGAAATACAAAGTAATCAAAAAAGAGGTATGCGTATTGAACACTCTCACATAGTACCACCATCTTTTTATAAACATAATAAAAACTTTGAAACTATAAATACAGATCTCCATAATATCTATCCTGCTATAGGTGAGCTTGTTGCAAATAGACTTAATTATGCTTTTAGTGATGATATACATGATAATAGCTTAAATAAAAGTTTTGGCTCTTGCTCTTTTTATATAGATAAAAATACAAATACTATAACCCCACCTAATGCAAGTAAGGGTATTATTGCAAGAGCTTATCTCTATATGCACGATAAATATCAAATAAAGCTATCTAAAAATGATCTAGAACTTTTTACTATGTGGGATAAACTCTATCTTCCAAGTAAAGAAGAATGTAAAAGAAATACCTTTATAGAAAGAATACAAGGTAATAGCAATAAATTTATAAAAAATAAATGTTTTTAAGCTAGTAAAACTATAGTTCTTACTAGATTTTTATATAAGCATCTTTTTAGATGGAGTCTTTATGCGTTTATTACTTACTTTTTTATGGGCAAATCTATTTATTGCATCAGCCTTTGCTCAATATATAGATGAGAAAAATAAAGCTCATGATAATATGGTAGCTGTTTATAAAGAGTTGATAAATAGTAATTATGATGTAAGCACACTCTATTGTGATTGTAGTATATACTCTTTAAATAAACATCTTTACTTTGATAATAAAAATTGCACCTATGAAATAGTACATAGGCAAAGAGGTAAAAGAGTTGAACCTACTCATATAGTTCCTCCCTCTATTTATGCTAAAGATTTACCTTGCAAAAATAAATGCAGAGAGGAAAATAATAAAATCTTTATTAAAAGAGATACTGATCTCCATAATATATTCCCATCCTTAGGAGAAATAATATCTCTTAGACTTAATTATAAATTTGTAGAAAAATTAAAAAGAAAAGCTCTTAATATAAACTTTGGTTCTTGCTCTTTTTCTTTAGATAAAGTAAATAAAGAAATAGTTCCACCTGATATTAGTCGTGGCACTATTGCAAGAGCTTATTTGTACATGGAAGATATGTACAAAATTAAAATGTCTGATGAGGAAATGAGACTTTTTAATAAGTGGAATAATCTCTACCCACCCACACCATCAGAATGTAAAAGAAATCAAATTATTCATGATATACAAGGTAATTTTAATTACTTTATAAGTCGCAAATGTATTAAATAAAAATTAAGGTAGTAAAGTATGTAACTTACTACCTTTTTTTGTATAATCTCATCTAGAAAATCATCTTTTTAGATGGAGTCTCTATGCGTTTTTTACTACTAACTCTTATCCTATCTAACTTAATTGTTAGCCCCTCTTTTGCTAAATATATAGATGATAAAAATAAAGCTTATGCTAACCTTACATCTATTTATACAAAATTAATTAATGATGGTTATGAAATGCACAGCCCCTATTGTGGTTGTGCCTTATATAGCTTTAATAATCATCTTTATTTTGATAATAAAAATTGTACCTATGAAATACTAAATCATAGGCAAAGAGGCAAAAGACTTGAACTTGCACATATAGTTCCTCCATCCCTTTATGCTAAAGATTTACCTTGCAAAAACAAATGCAGAGAAGAAAATAATAAAACCTTTATTAAAAGAGATATTGATCTCCATAATATATTTCCATTTTTAGGCGAACTTACATCTATTAGACTTAGTTATAAATTTGTAGAAAAATTAAAAGTACAAGGTCTACATATAAAATATGGTAATTGTGTCTTTGATATAGATAAAGTACATAAAGAAATAGTTCCACCTGATATTAGTCGTGGCATTATTGCAAGAGCTTATTTATATATGAATCAAACTTATAAACTAAATATAAAAAGCTCTGAAATAGATCTTTTTACTAAGTGGGATAAAATTCATAAAGTAACTAAAGAGGAATGTGCTAGAAATAAAGCTATTTATGATGTACAAGGTAACTATAATGACTTTATAAGTCGTAAATGCTCATACTTTAAATAAAATATAAAGTAATATCTTTGTGATTTTTTGTTGTTACTTAAAAAAAATAATTATTTCTTATGTAGAAACAAAATAAATCTCACATGAACTAAAATGGTAAGTTATATCTATACTTAAATAAGCTTATACACTACATTTATATTGAAAATAAAGGAAAAATAAATTAAATAAACTACAAATACTATGTTTAAAAAAAATACATCTTAAGTAAAATTTAAATATTATAGAAAAAAATAATTATAATAAAAAAAACATATTGACTTATAGCCTAATAGCTAAGGAGATTTAATGAAAACATTGCTAACTATACTTGTGTTATTAGCATCAACATTTTGCTACGCTTACGGTGAGCACATAATGTCTGATGGTAGTGGCGGTTATTACATGCCTAATGGCGAGCACATGATGTCTGATGGCAGTGGTGGCTTATACCTACCTAATGGTGATCACATCATGTCCGATGGTAGTGGTGGTCATTACATGCCTAATGGTGATCACTTTATGTCCGATGGTAGTGGCGGTTATTACATGCCTAATGGTGATCACGTTATGTCCGATGGTAGTGGTGGCTTATACCTACCTAATGGCGAACACATGATGTCTGATGGCAGTGGTGGTTTCTACTTACCTTAAAATTTCCAGAATTATCACGCAATTGCAAATTAAGTCAGTTAATTTTTAAGATGCTTAGATAATACTATTATCAATAATAGCATTGGCAACCTTACAAAATTATGCAAAGTTAGCATATAAAACGAGGTTGCTATATAATCAATATGATATTATCTATAAAATAATAATTATAAAATATACTTTTTTGTACACTCCACTTCTATAAAAAACTCATCTTAAATATAAATTTAATTATTGAAATTTATAAAATATCTTTTATTCTTAGCAAAGAATAGACAAGATTATGTATTTAAAGATAATATTAAAAATAAGAGTTAAAAAATAAAAGGCTATAGCTATTTTTATAAAGCTATATGCTAAAAAATCATAATAATGATTAAGCCTAAAGAGAGGGCTTTAATTTTAAAAGGATTTAATTATGAGAGTTCCTCATATATATGAGACACATGAAATTTTACAAGAAAACTATGAGTTTTTACTAAATGAAGATGCCTCAGCTCACCTTTGTCGTGTCCTTCGCTTTAAAAGTGGTAATGTTTTTACTGTATTTGATAAAGAAGGTAAGGTCTTTAATTGTAAAATAGAAAAAGAAGGCAAAAAAGCTTTAGTAAAAACATCTAATCTTATAGATATGAATAATGAATCCCCTCTTTATATAGAACTAGGTCAAGTAATATCAAGAGGTGATAAGATGGATTTTACTATTCAAAAAGCAACTGAACTTGGTGTTAATGCTATTACTCCTTTAATGTCTACACGCTGTGGTGTTAAACTTGATGAAAAAAGAATGGAGAAAAAAATAGCATCTTGGCAAAAAGTTGCTATTGCTGCCTGTGAACAATCTTTAAGACAAAAAGTCCCTGTTATTAATAATCTTAGCAATGTTAAAGATTGGTGTGCTCAAAGCGAGGGCTTTTTAAATCTAACCTTAGACCCACGTTCAAGCACTAAAATATCTGAACTTAAATTAGATGGTATATCTAAAATTAGACTTTTAATTGGCTCTGAAGGTGGCTTTACTGAAGATGAAGTTAAAACATCTTTTGATAATAACTTTAAAGGTATAAGCCTAGGCCCTCGCATCTTACGAACAGAAACAGCAGCCTTAGTATGCCTTTCAATCCTAGGCTCTCATTTTGGAGATTTATAGTATGCAATTAAAATCACTTGGTAGAAATACACAATACTTTGAAGAATATAATCCTCATCTTCTAGAACCTATTAGTCGTCATCTCTCACGTGAGGGCTTTATTGTAGATACGTCAAAAGGTTATGACCTATGGCGTCTTTATGAAATTACTTATTTAAATTCAAATTCAATTCCTCAAGTTTGTGTAGGTGAAGTAAAAGTACTTGCAAATAGCCCTTGTATTATTGAATCAAAATCATTAAAACTTTATATCCTATCTTTAACTCAAACTAAATTTGCAAGTCGTGAAGAATTAACTGAAGTTATAAAGCATGATCTATCAAAAGCTACAGACTCAATTGTTGAAGTTAATCTTTATGATCTAAACTCAAGTGCCATTGCACCTAAAGTATTACCAGGTAAATGCATAGATAGAAATTATGACTTTTTTAAAGTCAATTTTAATGAAATTGATAAAAGTGTCCTATGCTTTGATGAACAACAAAGTGCTCTTGATGCAATAAATGAAGACTCAATAAAAATAGTTCATTCAAACATTTTGCGAACTTTGTGTCCTGTGACATCACAACCTGATCATGGTAGTGTTATTATTGCATACAGAGGAAATACTATAAAAGAACAATCATTATTTACTTATCTTTGTTCATATAGAAAACATCAAGGCTTTCATGAACAATGTACTGAAAGTATATATAATGATATAAAAAGTACTTTAAATATTCCTTCTTTATATGTACAAGCTTTATTTACAAGACGTGGTGGTATTGATATCAATCCTGTTCGAGCTGATGAAATACTTCTTGATGGTAACTTAAGAGCTTTACGTCAATAAATTTTTGTTATAAGGAGGACTTTATGTCTGTATCAACTATTTGGCCTAATGGAGCTATGGCTTTATTAAGTCAAGATGAAGCTGATTGTATTTCACATACTTCTCAAGGTGAATTATATGATCTATACAGAAATTGCTCTCTTGCTGTCTTAAACTCAGGTGCACTTACTGATAACTCAAAAGAATTATTAGAACATTTTGAAGATTTTGAAATTGATGTTGTACGCAATGAAAGAGGACTTAAGATTGAATTATTAAATCCACCTGAAAGTGCTCTTGTAGATGGTGTTGTTATTAAAACAATACAAAATCATCTTTACGCTGTACTTCGTGATATTGTGCAATTACAAAGCTTAAAAGTAAATTTTGCAGATAATATAGATACAGCTAATTTAATTTTTAAAATTTTAAGAAATGCACAAATTTTTAATACAAATATAAAACCATCTCTTGCTGTATGCTGGGGAGGGCACTCAATTTCTCAACATGAATATGATTATGCTTATGATGTGGGTTATCAATTAGGCTTACGTGAAATTGATATTTGCACAGGTTGTGGTCCTGGTATTATGGAAGCACCTATGGAAGGATCTATTCTTGGCTTTAATCAACAAAGTGCAGATCGTAGATGTCGTCGTATAGGTCTTACAGAACCATCAATTATAGCTGCAGAACCACCAAATCCTCGTGTATCTGATCTAGTAATACTACCTGATATTGAAAAAAGACTTGAAGCTTTTGTACGCCTAGGTCATGTGCTTATAGTATTTCCAGGAGGTCCTGGTACTGCAGAAGAACTTTTATATATTTTAGGTATAAAACTTATTAAAGAAAATAGAAGCAATCCTATTCCTTTAATCTTAACAGGCTCTAAAGAAAATGAAGATTACTTTAAATCAATAGATGCTTTCTTAAAATATTGCTTTGGTGATGAAATATCTAAATACTATAAGATAATTATAGATAATCCAACAGCTGTAGCTATTGAAGTTAAAAAAGGTCTTGAAACAGTTATTGAGCATAGAGGCTTTACTCATGACTCATTTTACTATAATTGGACACTTGAAATTCCTCATATATTACAAGAACCTTTTGATGTAACTCATGAAAATATGGCTAAACTTAACTTACATAGAGATCAAGAACCTTGGAAGTTTGCAGCAGAACTACGCCGTGCTTTCTCTGGTATTGTAAGTGGTAATGTTAAAGAATATGGTATAAATCAAGTTAAAAAACATGGTCCTTTTAAACTTCATGGTGATAAAGATATTATTGAGGAGATGGAGAAATTAATGTTATCATTTATTGAACAACATAGAATTACTTTATCTTCAAAGAAATATACACCTTGCTATATTTTTGAAAAAGATTAGTGCTTATATATACTAAAGTTTACACATTAAAGTGTTAACAATATAATAAATAGGAAGAGCTTTTATAGATATAATCTATTAAGCTCTTCCTTTTTTATATTAATTACTTTTAGTTTTAAAAGCTTTTTAAGGTTTTATACTTTTACACTTTTTAACTTAATCTATTTTTATAGATAATTTATAATATGTGTCTTTATCTTCTATATTGTTATTTACACAATCTAAATTTGAAAAAGCTATGACATTTTTATCCTCATCTAAAACTAAAGGATTTAGATCACGATAAAAGTGTGGAATATTAAATTCCATAAAAAGCTTTTTAATTTCACGTGATTTATGCCTACTTCTTATCTTTAATTTAGTACTTTTTACATAAGAAAAATCAAGATAAACACTACTATTTGTAAAAGCTCCCTTATCATCTTTATTACATTTAATAAGACTATAACTTGCACTACCTAAAGTTAAAACATCATTATAATTTAATAAATATATATCTTTTTTAGGATAGATAATCTCTTTTGTTATATATAAATGCTCTCTAAAACGTCTTAAAGTATAGATTTCATCAAGTAAAATCTTACCTTTTTGATCATTTGAGCTTTTACATAAATCTATAGCTTCATATAAGAGATTTAATAAAGGCGGCATTTGCATATACTCAAGACAAAAACGCCTTAATATAGATAAAGTTAAAGCCTCATCATTTAAATCTAATTTTGAAAAATTAAGACCTATATCATCTCTTATATCTTTATAAAATAAAGCTACATAACGCTCGGCTAAATCATGCTCATAAGAACATAGCTTTTGTGATCTTAAAATATTTTTATCTATAGCTTTAAATCTTGTACGAAGAAGAGGTAAAACTTTAAGACGGACAAAGTTTCTCTCAAACTTCATATAAAGATTTGATTCATCAAAAACAAAGTTAAAGCCAAGGGCTTCTATAATGTTTTCAACATGCTCTTTAGTTATGTTTAAAAGAGGTCTTATAATAGTACCCCTTTCATCATGAACTATTTCTTTCATGCCAGATAGACCATAAGGTCCAGAGCCTCTTTTTAAAGCTAAAATAAAACTTTCAACTTGATCATCTGCTTGATGACCTAGCATTAAATAACCATCTTTATCTAAATTTTGTAATAAGGCATTATATCTTTCATTACGTGATATCTCCTCTGGAGATACACCATTACCATAAACAATATTAAGACGTGGTGTGACTATATCTATATCTAAACTTTTACATAGTCTTTTACAATGAGAAAACCAGATAGGATCAGAACAGTCAAGACCATGTATACAGTGACATGCTAAAATCTTAAAATTAGGATTAAGCTCTCTTAACCTATGTGCAACTAAAAGCACTAGTGTTGAGTCAGAACCACCTGATAAACCTACTGTTATAGGTTTTGCTTCTACCTTATTAAAAATGTTAAAGGCAAGAGCGTCTAGCTCTTGCCATGCAATATCTTTATTCAAAATAAATATCTTTTATTAACTATAGCCATAATTCATTAGACGATCATAGCGTTTTGCAATAAGCTCATCTTTAGATAATGAACTTAACTCGCCAATATCCTCTAATATTCTTGCCTTTAGATTTTCAGCAACTATATCATAATCACGATGTGCACCACCTAAAGGTTCTTGTACTATATTATCAATAATACCTAATTTCTTAACTTTATCAGCTGTAAACTTCATAGCCTCAGCTGCAAGTGGAGCTTTATCTGCACTCTTCCATAAAATAGAAGCACAGCCCTCTGGAGATATAACAGAGTATGTTGCATATTGAAGCATATTAACTCTATCACCTACACCAATAGCAAGTGCACCACCTGAACCACCTTCACCTATTACTGTACATACAATAGGTACACGGAGATCAGACATTAACTTTAAGCTCTCTGCAATAGCTCCTGCTTGTGATCTCTCTTCTGCACCAACACCTGGATATGCACCTGGAGTATCAATGAAAGTTACAATTGGGATATCAAACTTTTCAGCAAGCTTCATAAGACGCATAGCTTTACGATAGCCCTCAGGACGTGGCATACCAAAGTTTCTAAAGGTTCTCTCCTTTGTATCACGACCTTTTTGATGTCCTATGATCATAACACTTTGACCATTAATTCTGCCAAGACCACCTATAATAGCCTTATCATCAGCATAAGCTCTATCACCTGCTAATTCATCAAAGTCTGTTACTATTCTTTGTATATAATCTAAAGTATAAGGACGCATAGGATGGCGTGATACTTGAGATATTTGCCATGCAGTTAATGAAGAGTATAACTTTTCAGTAAGTTCTAGATTTTTCTTTTCTAATAATTCTAGTTCTTTAGTTAAATCAACGTTATCACTTACAGATGTGCTAAGACGTTTTAACTCTTCAATTTGGGCAATAAGATCAGCAATAGGCTGTTCAAAAGTCAGATAATTAATATTCATGTTTTACCTCAAAGGCAGATCCTTTTGTAAAATAGTGTCATAAATTTATCAAAGTTTTTAATTTTTTTCTACAATAAGTTTATTTAAGAGCACTATCAACATCAATAATACTTGCACCTTGTGCTAGTAATTTCTTTATAGGACCATATGTCATTCTATAACAAGATAATATAGGTAACTTTTCTAAAATTTCAAGGTGAGCTTTTGTTGGATATCCTTTATGTTTTTTAAAACCATACTCTGGATATTTACTATCTAACTCAACTAAAAGCTTATCTCGAGTTACCTTAGCAAGAATAGAAGCAGCACCTACTTCCTTAACTAAAGAGTCTCCTTTTACTACAGCAATGCTTTGTATAGGCATATCTTTTGGATAAAATTTACCATCACAAACAAATAAATCAGCTCTTTTATTCATATCAAAATAAGCTCTTTTCATAGCTTCTAAAGAGGCATTTAAAATATTCATCTCATCTATCTCTTTAGGACTACAAATACCTATTCCATATGCTAAAGCTTCTTCTTTTATCTTGGTAAATAATGATTCTCTTTTTTTCTCTGTTAATTTTTTAGAATCATTAATTCCCTCAATTTTACAATCATTGCCTAAAATTACACAAGCAGCAACAACAGGTCCTACAAGAGGACCTCTACCTGCTTCATCTGCACCACAGACAAAACCATTTTTTAAAATTATATTTTTTATAATTTCTTCATGCATCATTATAATTTTGGATCTTGTCTTCCTAAAATGTCACTATTTTTTGTCTGATTTTCTAAATCAATATCAGAAACAAATTTAGGTTCTTTTTTGTTAAAAGATTGATTTACATCTTTTGAAGCGTCTTTTTTAGCTTCCTTTTTAGCATTTTTATTTGCTTTTTTCAAAGCAAGATTAGCTTCATCTTCTAAAGCTTTTTGAGCTATTTCTTTATTAACTCTTTCTATACATGCAAATACTGCTTTTGCAGCAATATCATCAGAGTTCATCTTAATTTGTCTATGTATAGATTCAAACTCTTTTTTTAGTAATAAGTTATCTGATTTTAAAAGCTTTAGCATTTCATTTGCTAAATTTTCAGGTGTACAATCATCTTGTATGTACTCAGATACTATTTTTCTTTTAGCAAGTAAATTAGGTAAAGAGAAAGAATCAACAGTAAGCATCTTCTTAACAACTAAAGCTGTAAGAGGATTTACTCTATATGCAACACACATAGGTCTATTTAAAAGCATAGTCTCAAATGCAACAGTTCCACATGTTAGTAAAACAGAATCAGATGCTGCAATTACATCACGTGTTTGACCTGTATAAATAGTTAAAGAAATATCTGGTGCATATTCAAGCCAAATATCCTTAATTAAGACTGCTAAATCATAATTTAATGTGCCACAGATAAAAACTATATCATTATGCTTTTCTTTTATAATACGACATGCTTTAGCATAAATTGGCATCATACGTGACACTATACCTTTTCTAGAACCAGGTAATATTGTCATAACCTTTTTATTGGCAAAATCTTCATCGACACAAGTTTGACTAAAAGATAATAAATCTCTTGCTCTTTGTACTGAAATATCAAAAGGTATTTGATTTGCTAAAGTATGACCTACATAGGTACATGGCATATTCTCTCTATCATAAACCTCTTTTTCAAAAGGTAATAGAGCTAATACTTCATCACAAGATTCTTTTATAGTCTTAATTCTGCCAGCTCGCCATGCCCATACAGATGGACTTACATAATGTATAGTTGGTATAGATGCTTTTTTTAATTCTTTTTCAACTTTTAAATTAAAATCTGGTGAGTCAATACCTATAACAACACAAGGTTTTGCATCTATTAAAGTTTTAATAAGATTGCGTCTTATTTTTAGTATAGGTAAAAGATGTGATAATACCTCAGAGATACCCATAACAGATAAGTCAGACATATTAAA
>JARHZF010000134.1 GCA_029258325.1 Anaerobiospirillum sp.
AAAACCTCACTTAAAAAATAAGCAAGATCATAAATACGATCTTGCTTATTTATATTTCTTTCTTATTTATGTTTATTATTAGCTTTCTCTACAATTTCTTTTAATGATTTATCAAAAGGAGCTTTTGCTATACCATATTCAGTCACAAAGCCTGTTACTAAGTCATTATCTGTAACATCAAAAGCAGGGTTATATATTTTAACTCCATCTGGAATCATTGGTTTTTCATACCACATAGTTGATACTTCTTTACCATCTCTTTGTTCTATAACAATATCCTTACCTGATTTTGTGTTTAAATCAATTGTAGATGATGGGGCACAAACATAAAAAGGTATGCCAAATCTTTTTGCTGCAATAGCAACTGATGATGTACCAACTTTATTTGCAAAATCTCCATTAGCTGCAACTCTATCACAACCAACAAAGATACATTGTACCCAACCATTACGCATAACAGTAGCTGCTGCACTATCACATATTGATGTTACATCAATGCCTGCACTATGTAATTCATATGATGTAAGTCTAGCACCTTGGAGTAAAGGTCTTGTTTCATCAGAAAATACTTTAATTTTCCAGCCTTTTTCATGGGCTATATACATAGGAGCTGTAGCTGTACCATACTTAGCTGTAGCTAGTTGACCTGCATTACAGTGTGTTAATAGACCATCGCCATCTTTAAATAAAGTTACACCATAAAGACCTATTTGTTTACAGATAAAAATATCTTCATCAACAATAGCTATTGCTTCTTTTTTTAAGATTTCTTTTATTTCCTCAATACTTTTATCTTTATTTTTAAGAACAACGCTATCCATTCTATTTAAAGCCCAAGAAAGATTTACAGCAGTAGGGCGTGCTGAGTCTAAATATTCTTTTGCTTTTTTAAATTCAGCATAAAAACTATCAAAATCTTTAGACTCGATCTTTTTTGCAGCAAGGTAAATACCAATAGCTGCAGCATCACCTATAGCAGGAGCTCCACGTACTTTTAATAAGTAAATAGCATCCCATATATCTTTTTGTTCTGTCAAATGTAAAATTTTAGTTTCATTTGGTAGTAGTGTTTGGTCAATAATAACTAATGCACTATTAGCATCATCTAAACTTACTGTATCATAATCTAAAATTGACATATCTTTAATCCTCTTTTAAAACTTAGCTATTGCCTTTTTCATTGCTACAACAAAATCAAAACCATTTTTAAATTCTTTTCTATTTAGAATACAATTTTTACCATAGGTAATGATTATGCGTTCTGCTCTTACTCTAGCTTTTTCATCTTCAATTAATTTTAGATCTTTTACATTTGCCATACCTACAGTACGTCTTATAAGCTCAAGACCTACAACACCTGCTGTATCTGCTATAACATTTTGTAAATACCAATCTAAAAAGCCTTTACTTTTTGCCATATGATCTGTAACTGATGTTTGATATAAATCTTTAAATTTAACTATAAAGCCATCTAATATTTGTTCTATAGTATCTATACACCAATTACAGAATTTTTCTTTATGTTCTTTATCTTGAATAGTTGCATCACCATTAGCCCAAGCAAAGAACATATTGGCCATAATATTACCAATGTCATAACCCATAGGTGCATAACATGCAAATTCACAATCAAAGAAGAAAGAGTGTTCTTTATTGATAAAAATAGAACCAGTATGTAAATCACCATGAATTAATGATTGAGCATTATTCATAAAGTCAAATTTAAGTTTAGCAACTTCTAATCTTAAAGCTTCATCTGCATATAATTCTTTTTGCACAAATTCAAGGTTTGGTTCAAAAACATTATTTCTATTGTTATAGTTTAAATAAGGTTCTGAATAAACAAGATCTTCTGTAATCTCACAAATTTGTGGATTTATATATCTACGTACTTGTTCTTTTTTATGCTTATGCTCATCTACTATATCTGTAGTTAAGAGTAATGTTCTTGCAAGGAAAGTAGAGCATTGATCTGCAAATTTTGGAAATATTTCATGTTCACATAAAGCTGTACGCATCATTTTATGACCAATCATATCTTCCATAATAAAAGCACACATTGTCTTATCATATAAATAGACCTTAGGAACCATATTAGGGCAGATATCACCTTGTATCTTTAGTATTTCATATTCAATTCTACCTCTATCAGTTGAGATTTTCATTTCCTTTGAAATACGCAATTCTTCTGCTGCTTGTTTTACAATAATGGTTTTATTGTTTTTATCATCAATAACTCTAAAAACATAGTTTAAATTACCATCACCTATTTCTTTGCAAGTAAGGGATGCATCTTTTGAAAAGAAATCAGGAAGTTTTTCTTTTACATAAGATACAACATCTTTTTCTTGCATTAAAAAGTAATTATCATATATAGACATATACAAGCTCCTAAAATATATTTATTTCTTTATTGAATAAGTTAAAGCTAAAGCACCAGCTAAAACTAAACCTTTAATAATATTCATTGCATAATAAGGAACTGCCATCATAATTAGACCATTTTCAAGAATACCAATTAAAACAGCACCAACAAGAGTTCCAAGTGCATTAGGTTTACCTGCACCTGCAATAGAATAACCAATAAAAGCTGCAGCAACAGCAGGCATTAAGAAAGTATCACCAGCTCCAACTTGTGCAGTGCCAACACGAGCTGCAAGACAAATACCACCAATAGCTGCAAAAATAGTTGATAGAAGATATGCTATAAATTTATATCTATTAACAGGTATACCTGAAAGTTTTGCAGCTTCTGGATTTCCACCTATTGCATACATAAATCTGCCATATTTTGTGAAATTTAAGAAAAACCATGCAAAACCTACAACAATAATCATTATTATGATTAGATATGGTTCAATACCAAATTCACGGAAAAATGCAGGTACTAAACCTGGAGCTTGAGTTCCATCTGGAAGCATCATTCTTTCTGTAATAGCACCACCATTAGAATAGGTTAAAGCTACACCTTGTAACATGAACATAACAGCAAGTGTTGCTATCATGTCAGGTATTTTCATTTTTATAATTAAAAATACGTTGACTAAAGTTACACCTAAACATACTAATACTGTTAGAGCTATAGACATACCAACAGATAGTCCATACCAAACAAACATAGTCATAACAAAAGTATCAGCTAAGTTTGCTGTAGAGCCTACAGATAAATCCATACCATTTACTGCAAGAGAAAAGGTTAGACCTATAGCAATTATTGACATAATAGAGATAGATCTTAATATGGTAATCATATTATCTGCAGTTAAGAAAAGACTCTCATTATATTCACTATCCCAAGTTGCAAAAGTAAAGAATATAAAAACTAAGACAGTTACAATTATAGTTCCCCACTTCATACAAAAATCTATGGATTTTTTTAGTAACTCATCTTTTCTTGTATCTTCAATTGTTTTACTAATAGCCATTACTTGCCTCCAGTGCAATAAAAGAGTAATTCTTTTTCATTTGTATCTTTAGGGAGTAGCTCTTTTACTATCTCTCCATCATACATAACATAGATTCTGTCACATATGCTTAAAATTTCATTAAACTCACAGGTAGCATAAATAGCACCTTTACCTGTTGAGGCTAATCTTTCAATTAAAGCATACATATCTTGTTTTGCTCCTACATCTATACCCTTTGTAGGCTCGTCAAATATATATATTGATGCTTCTGTATTTAGCCATTTAGCAAGAACTACTTTTTGCTGATTACCACCAGAAAGTAGAGCTACAACCTTGTCATTAGATGGAGTTTTTATACCTAAATCTAAAATAAACTCATCTGCAACACTTTTTTCTTTTTTTACATTTACAACTTTTAAAGAGTTACAATATTTATCTAATGAGGCAATAGATATATTGTTATAAAGAGGATCTGTTATTAATACACCTTCTTTGCGTCTTTCTTCAGGTACTAAAGCAAAGCCAGATTTAACAGCATGATATGGTGTCTTACAATTAACTATATTTCCTTTTAATTTTATTTCACCACTTTTAGCTTCAAGTGCTCCAAATAATGTTTTACAAAGTTCAGTTTTTCCAGCACCTACAAGACCTGCTATACCAACAATTTCTCCACTTCTTACATAGAAATTAATATTGTGAACTTTATTTTCTTTTTGAGTTAAACCATTAACCTCAAGTAAAACATCACCTATATCTATTTTTTGTTTTAAATAGGCATCATCATAACTACGACCTAACATTTGCTCAACTATCTTATTTTGAGGTATCTCCCTTGTTAGTTCATAGGCAGTGACATTCATTCCATCACGCATAACAGTTATATATGAACAAATTTCATAAAGTTCTGCTAAACGGTGGGAAATAAATATAATTGCAAGACCATCATTTGCTAATTCTCGTACAACTCGAAAGAGCTCTTTTGTTTCTGAATTTGATAAAGGAGCAGTTGGCTCATCTAATATAAGTAATCTACAATTAGCTGCAAGACATCTTGCTATTAAAACCATTTGTTTTTGTGCAAGAGTTAATGTTTCAACATGGGCTTTTAAATCTAAATTAATATTTAGTCTATCAAGATGTTTTTTTGCTTCTTTTTTGATATTAGACCAAGATATTACTTTATTAGTCATAGTATTTACCATATTGTTGAACATAACATTTTCAGCAACAGATAAATATGGAATTAATGCTGTATCTACTTCTTGATATACAATTTCAAGACCTAATTTCTTAGCATCAGATGGAGATCTTATCTCAACATCCTTACCATCTATTTTAATTTGACCTGTGTAATGTGTATAACGTCCTGACAGTACACTCATAAGTGTAGATTTACCAGCACCATTTGCACCAACTAAAGCATGGATGAGTCCTCCACTGGTACTAAAGCTCACACCTTTTAAAGCTTTAATACCAGGGAACTCAACAACTATATCCTTCATCTCAATATGAATTTTATCCATAGTATTGAGCTCCCTTGTTATACTATTTCTTTATATATAACTTTTGAAGTTCAGGAGTATTTAGAGCTTTTACAGGATCGTCTGCATTGCCCCAACCTTCTATAATAGTCTTTAAACTATTCATAGTTACATCACTATTTAATTCAGATGTTAATATATTTTTAGCTTCTAAATTAAAGTACTCTGGAGTATCAATATTATTTAATTTCATAGCCATAAGACGCATATTAACAATACCAATTAACTTAGGATCAACAGCTGCAGCTGATATCCAAACTTTTGGATTTTTTACCATTAATTGAATGTCATCATTTGAAATATCAATGGTATACATTGGTATATCTGTTCTATTTGCATCATTTAAAGCTTGAAGTACACCTTTTGCAAGTTCATCATAACAACCCCAAATAGCATCTACACGACCTTTTCTAAGTGTAGGTAGAATAGCTGCTGTCTTAGTTGTAACATCACCTCTTGCATTTGCAGGATCTGATGGAGCTATTGTATATATAGTCTTAATTTTTCCTTCTTTTTCAAGTCTTGTATAAATTGAATTACGTCTATCTAATGGTGGAACACCAGGACCCATAAAAGTTTTAACAACTTTCATTGGGAATTTACCACCTTTTGCTTCAAAGTCTGCAATCATCTTACCTAAAGATAGTTCTGCTAAAGCATAATCATCTTGAGCTGTTGATGTTACTGTAGGTAGTAATTCACCTTTTGGATTACCATCTTTAAAAGGCATGGTATCAAAAGTAACAACCTTCATACCTTTATCAACAGCTGGTTTTAATAAGTCATAAGCATAAGATAATTGACCATGAGATAATATAATACCGTCATATCCTTTTGAAATAACTTGAGCTGTTGTTTCTTGAGCTCTTGAGTCAATACCATCAGTTACAAAAGTATCAACTTGATATCCAAATTTTTTTCCCTCTGATACACAACCTGCTAAGAATTGTTGTGTGTGATCACCTGCTGCAAGATTTCTGACAACAGCAATTTTATAAACTTTATTAGTATCTGCAAAAGCAGTTGAAACACTAGCTGCAAGTGTAGATACACCTATCATTAAAGCACATAATGTTTTTTTAAATTTCATAATTAGAACCTCACTATATATTCTAAAAGCACTTATTTATTTGATAAATAAGACATTTATACAGTCTTTATAAGACCTATGATGAAAATATAGAATATAATCATTATAATGATTGTGATCTGTAAAGCATTTTTGTGTATTTTATTGCGAAAAATTTTTAACTTATTGAGATGACAATTATTTATTAAAACACATAAATTGAAATGCTTGCTACTATGTTTTCTATAAACTATATTAGGATATAAGGATCAAAACATATTTGAATATTTAGGTATATTTTGTCTAAATCTTTCAAATATTTATTTATTTCAATATATTAAAAAGGATTGTTATATGCTAATGCAAAAAGCTAGATCTGAATTAGTAAAATTTGGTAAAAAATTAGTAACAGCAAATTTAACAAAGGGTACTGGTGGCAATCTATCTGTTTTTGATAGAGAAAAAGGTTTAATGGCAATTACACCATCTGGTATAGATTTCTTTGAAACACAAGAAGAAGATATTGTTATCATGGATTTAGATGGTAAAGTTGTTGAGGGTACAAGAAATCCATCATCAGAGTGGGAAATGCACCTTTTACAATTCAAGACAAGAAATGATATAGATGCAGTAATTCATGCTCATACAACCTATGCAACAGTACTAGCATGTTTAAGAGAGGAATTACCAGCAACTCACTATATGATTGCTGTAGCAGGTCCTACAGTACGCT
>JARHZF010000167.1 GCA_029258325.1 Anaerobiospirillum sp.
TCTTTAAGTAGCATGCCTTTTTTTAAAAATATAAATGAAGATTTTTATGATAAAAAGCTCTATCACTATTTTAAGTGTGATTTTAGGGATAATTTTACATCTCTTCTTGCTATGCTTATTAAGCAAACTTTAAAAGGATCTGAAAATCTTGAGAATATAAATAGAAACTATGACAATATTTTATTAAAAGCTAAAGTAAATAATGAAAATCTTTTAAAAGATAATATAGATCTTCTAGTTAAGCATAATGCAATATCAGAGGATATTATCTCTTATCTTTATTTTTTATCATATATACACAATAGAAATATTATAAGAACTTATTTAGATACTCTAAAACCTAAAACTTCAGATCAAAATTTATATACTATTGAGCTTATTTTAAATGGTGAAATTTACTCTTATATATTTATAAGTTTAGAAAATGATAAAGTTCGCATGAACTTAGCTTGCAATATGAAAGAGATTATTGCAAAAAATAGTGATTATATTTTTACTTTAGATAAGTATTTTGCCTACAATATTCCTTATAAAAGAGAGGATTTAAGTAATAAAGAGAGGGCTTTTTTAGCACCTTTATATGATGAGGATTATATTATTTATCTTCTAAAAAGAAGTGTTATAAAGTGTGAGACAGAAGATGATTATGAGGACTTTTTATTTAATGTATTAAAAAAAGGATATGTAAAGGTCTTTAACTATATTCTTGATCATAAACTTATAGATATAGAGTTTTCACGCATTATTCATATAATAAAGCTCATAGAAAAAAGAGCTTTTGAGGATAATGATATAGATTTAAAGCTCTTTATTTTAGATTTTATGCAAGAGCATGCTATAAAGATAGAACATACTGATTTAATTTTATAGAGTAAAAACCTTGTAGTTTTTTGTGATTTTTTGTTGTTACTTAAAAATAGTTATTTATTATGGAGAAGCAACATAGTGCTATCTTGTGTAGAAACAACATAAATATCACATGCACTAACCTTGTATCTATAAATAATATAAGGACTACAAGGTTTTATAAAATTTTAGTGTAAGTTTTCAAAATTAAATTGACGCATAGCCTCATAAGCAAGAACAGCTACAGAGTTTGAAAGATTTAAACAACGTGATTTTTCTTGCATAGGAATACGTAATTGACAGCTCTTATCAATAAGGTTCATAACCTCAACAGGAAGACCTTCAGTCTCACGTCCAAAGATAAGGTAGTCACCCTCTTCTTTATTAAATTTAAATTTATCAGGTGTTACACTACCATGTGTTGTAGCTGCAATTAATCTTTTAACCTTTTCAGTTTCCATAAACTTTGTAAAAGAAGTATGATAGGTCATATTAGCAATTTCATGATAATCAAGACCTGCTCTTAAAAATTTCTTTTCATCTAAAAAGAAATCAAGAGGTCCTATAAAATGAAGTGGTATATTAAAGTTTGCAGCAAGTCTTATTACATTACCTGCATTAGCAGGCATCTGTGGTCTATATAGAACAAGATTAATCATAATTTTATTTCACAACAATTTTTATATTTTAAAATTTTGAAAATGCCCTTTATAGGTATTTAAACTTATATTTTTATAGCTAAATTATTGTTATAATATTGCACGCAAATATTAAGCATATTTAGCTAAATAAGCCCTTTTTTTGTCAAATACTTATAGATTTTTAAATTAAGTTTAAAGGGTGCATTTTTCAAAAATTTAGGTCTTTTAGACCAAATATTATATTTTAAATTTTTACTTTGTTAATATAAGAATTTAAAATTGTTTTTATATTTAGTTTTGATTTATTGGTATTTAGGATTTAAAGACATGCATTTTTATAATTTAAATCTTATCTATTTCATATATCAAAAAGAAGTTCAATAATTTAGATAGAAAGCAAAATATAGATATATTCTGGAGGTGCTATGTTTTCTCGTTCTGTACCGAATAGACAACAGTCACAAGGTACATCAATGGTCAAAAAGGTTTTATTTATAGCATCTGTTGTAATTGCTGTTGTCTGCTATATCATGATTATGAATGGGCAGGCTCAAACTCATAGTGCATCTGGTGAACTTATGATAGGACAAGCTGAAGTTCAAGTTGCAAAAGAAAGTAGTTTATCTCAAACATTCTTAAAATACTTTGGTAGTTTTACCTATGTATTTCCATTATTATTTGTCTATATTGGCTATACTTTTTTCATTAAAAACTTTACTTTAAAAGATATAGATTTATTTAAACTATCTATTAAAATTTTAGGCTTTAATTTAAGTATCATAGGTTTTTGCTCCTTATTCTCTATCTTGTTTTCATTGCAAGAAACAGGCGGCGGTGGCATCCTTGGTGATTACATTAATATCATGTTTAAAGGCTTATTAGGTAGTACTTTATTTCCAATTTTATCTATACTTGCATCATTAATAGGAGCTTGTTTACTCCTATCATTAAATCCTTTATCTGTAACTGATTTATTAGGTCAAAAGGTTAGTCGTGCCTTTAATAAAAAAGAAGAAGAACAAGATACAAGCTCTTTAAAAACTCATGAAGAACCAATCATATCTCCTGTAAGTGAAGAGGATATACAAAATCTAAAACAAAAGGATACAAATGAAGAGAGTGCAAATACTTCATATAATAATCCTTTATTTGATGAAAATGATGTTGTAGCTCAAAAAGATAATGCATCACAAGATAATATAAATGAAGTTAATACTCAAAATACATATGACAATTTCAATAATGAAAACTATGTACAAAATGAGCAATTTAATGAAAATATCAACAATAATGATGCTTATGTAAATAATACTCAAGCATATACAAATAATAATGTATATGATAATAATACATATGACAATAATTCATCATTTGATAACTATGCAGAAAATACTAATTTAAATCAAAATATTCATAATGAAGCAAATTCTAATTTAAATTATCAAACCCACAATAATGTATATACAGAAAATGAAGTGTATACAGATGAAAATATAAAAGCTCCTACAACCTTTATAAAGAGCAATGAAAATGTCTTCTCAAATAAAGAGGAGGCAATGCCTAATAATGCTTATTTTAATGAGCAAAATACAATAGATGAACCATTAGAGCAAATAAATAATATTAGATCTAATGACTTTGATGCTAATCTAAATTTAGATAATAATGTAAAAGCTCCTCAAGAGGAGACTGTAATCTATGAATCAAGATCTGATTTAAAAGAAGCTACTATAGATCCAAATGATACACGTCAATCTACATTTATTGTAGATAGACAAGCTCTTTTAGAAAAACAAAAGAAAATAAAAGAAGAAAAAGAACGTCAAGAACGTTTGAGACTTGAGCAAGAAAGACTTGAGCGTGAACAACAAGAGGCTTTATTACAAGCACAACTTCAAGAGCAAAAACAAAAAGAAGAAGAGGAAAGAGCACGTCTTTTACAAGAAGCTCAAGATGAAGAAGATGGCGTTGTCCATACTTTTATTAAAGAAAACTCACCTTTTGCTCCTAAAAAAGAGACTAATAATGTAGAGCATGATTTACTTACAGCTGTTCAAAATGAACAAGCTAAAGCTTTAGATGCTGCTATTAATAATACAAAAGATGATACAAAAGAGAATAATGAAGATAGTTCTAGCATAGATCTATCTAAAGTTAATAGCTCTCTTTTAAATAATGAAAATAAAGAAAATGAAGTAGAAACAAAAGATGAAAAAGAAGACAAGATACAAGATGAAATAAAAGAAGAAAAAGTTGTATCTCAAATAGATGAAGAAAATAAAAATACTATAGCTAGTACCTTAGATGCTAAAGATGATGCAACTAAAGAAACACGCACTGCATCTATTGCTATGCCATCTTTTGCAAGTGAAGCTAAAGATACTCCTTTAGTTGGTATTCCTAGTGCTGCTGAAAATAATATCTTTACTCAACGTCTTGTTGAAAATAACGATGAAGGTGAAGTTATTGATTTTGAGTTTGAAAAAGAATCTATAGGTGATCCTATTGAAATTAAAGGAGCTCTTACAGATTCTTTTGTAAGCATGGATAATCAAAATCCTGTAAATCCTCAAGTAGAAGAGGAAATTGTGCGTCCTTTAATTTCAGAAAAGGATGCTAAATACTCATATACAAATGCAAGTCGTGGTGTTTTTAATAAAGATCAAGAACTTGTTAATACAACTTTAAATCCATCAAATAATACGCTCTTTAGCCAAAATACTAATACTCAGGAAAATATCAATAGATACAATACAAATGCAAATATTGTAGCTAAAGAAGATATAAAACCTAATAATGATGTAGATACTAAAGAGAAAAGATCTTTAACTAATACAAGCTTTAAAGAAGATAGTACTAATTATCTTTTAGGTGAGGCTACTCCTTATCAAAGTAAGGAAAATAGAGATTTTTATGATGATAGAGATAATAGAGATAATCTAAATGTAAACTCTCAAAACTCTCAAACATCAAATTACCCATCTTATATGAGTGATCCAAATGTAGGTGGTAATTTATCACAAGGTCCTTTATCTACAACTATTAAAAGAACTCAAGGTTATATTGGATCTAAGACTACACCTAAAAAACAATATGATGATTGGAGACCTTCAATTGAATTATTAACTCCAGGTCCTGGTCGTATTGATACTAATAAAGAAGAATTAGATGCTATGGCATCTAAGATTGATACAGCTTTACGTACCTTTAATGTAAGAGCAAAAGTAGCTCAATACTTAACAGGTCCTGTAATTACACGTTATGATTTACTTTTAGAACCAGGTGTACGCTCATCTACTATTACTAATTTATCTGTAGATATTTGCCGTATGCTTATGGTTCCAAATGTACATGTACTTGAATTTATTCCAGGTACACCATATGTTGGTATAGAAATTCCTAATACTCAACGTCAAATGATTACTTTCTATGACGTTGCAAGTAAAGAAGAGTTTACTAATTCAAAAGCTCTTTTACCTATTTGTTTAGGTTGCTCTGTAACAGGTAAACCAGTAGTTGCAGATCTAGCAGCAGCACCTCACTTAATAGTAGCAGGTACAACAGGCTCTGGTAAATCAGTAGGTTTAAATACAATATTAATTTCTTTACTTTTAAAGAAATCTCCATCAGAGCTTCGCTTATTGTTAATAGATCCAAAGAGAATTGAGTTCTCCTTATATGACAATTTACCTCATTTAATAACCCCAATTATTACTGATGTAGCAGAAAAATCAGCTGCAGCTTTAAATTGGTGTGTTGATGAAATGGAAAGACGTTATAATCTTTTAGATAGATTAAATGTGCGTAAATATGAAGAGTACAATCAAGTAATTAAAGAAGCTAATGCTCGTGGTGAAAAAGTAATGGATCCACAATGGGACCCATATTCAGGTGTTGAACAAGAAGAATTACGTCCTCTTCCTCTTTTAGTAATAGTAGTAGAAGAGTATGCTGATTTAATTTTACAAACTACAGGTGGTGGTCGTAAAAAGAGTGATAATTCACCTGAAACAGCTATTAATAGACTTGCAGCTAAGGCTCGTGCAGCTGGTATGCACTTAATTTTAGCAACACAAAGTCCTAGAGCTGATGTTGTAACATCTGTAATTAAAACTAATATGCCATCACGTATGGCATTTACAGTACAATCTGGTATTGACTCACGTATTATTTTAGATGAAGCAGGTGCTGAAAAACTTCTAGGTAAAGGCGATATGCTTATGAAATTTACTGGAGTTAATCAAGGTGCAGCTTTACGTACTCATGGTGCTTTCCTACCTAATGAGGATATATCTCGTATTGTTGACTCTTGGATTGAAAAAGGTGGCTCACCTGAATATATTGATGGTGTAGATGAAACAGTAGCAGAAGAACTTTCTTTAGATGGTTCTTTAGATAGTTCACCAAAACTTGATGAAAAGTTTGATCAAGCAGCTAAGTTTGCTCGTGAATATTATGCTCAAAAACAAAAATATCCACCAATTTCTGACTTCCAAACTATGCTTGGAGTTGGTTATCCAAGAGCAAAGAAATTAGTACAACAGTTAACCCGTGAAGGTGTTATTACTGATTAACTAATTTTTTTAAAGACTCCTTCAGAAGTAAAGAACTCATGCTTTTAAAGTATGGGTTCTTTTTTATATAAAGAGAAAAATAGATCTATATGATAAATAGAAAAATATGATTTTCTTTTTAAGACTGTGATAAGCTAATATAAAAAAGAGCTATATGTTATTAAGACTAAGTTTTAACTAAAACTATAAATATATTATGCTCTTATATTTATTAATACATGACTATATTAAGGATAAGTCTTTATGAAAAAACTATTATTATCTTTGTTATTAATTCCAACTTTAGTCTTTGCCTCAAGTCATGTCAAAAAAGAATTATTAGAACAGTTAAACTCACATAACACTTATAAAGCTCACTTTTATCAAGAGGTTTTAGACTCTAATTCTAAAAGTATAGCTACATCTAAAGGTGTTATTGTAGTTGATAGAAAAAATTCAAGATATCTTTTAAAAACTCAAGAGCCTGATATTCAATTTTTAGAATTAAGAGCTGATGGCATTTATTTTTATGATGACTTCTTAAGTCAATTAACTATTTATGATAGTAAGACTTTTGAGGATTCTCCTTTATCTTTATTAAAAGTAAGCAATATGCAAGCTTTAGAAAAATACTCTGTACAAGAAAAAGATGGCTCTTATTTTGTTAAAGTGCCAAATAGTGAAGATATTACAGCTTTTTTAGTTAGATTTAATAATGTAAATAATTTAACTAAATTAGTGATTTATATGGCAGATGGTTCTACAAATAGTTATAACTTTTCAGCTATAGTAAATAGTATTGATAAAGATGATTTTAAATATGATATGGCAACTGATGCTGAGGTTATAGATGCAAGATAGCATGGATATCTTTAAAGCATTTGATGAAGAAATAAAGCAAAATAATGATAAAAACACTGTAGATGATGATCTAATAGATGAGGAGGTCTTTGATAAATATGCACCTCTTGCCTCACGTCTTAGACCTACATCTTTAGATGAATATATAGGTCAAAGTCATCTTATAGGTCCTGATAAACCTCTTTATAAAGCTTTAGCTAAAAAACAATGCTTTTCTCTTATTTTATGGGGACCTCCTGGTGTTGGTAAAACTACCCTTGCTTTAATTATAGCTAAATCAGTTAATGCAACATTAGAGACTTTATCTGCTGTAACTTCTGGTATTAAAGATATTAGAGAAGCTATAGAGAGGGCTCGTGTTAGACAAAGTATGGGCAAAAGAACCATATTATTTGTAGATGAAGTACATAGATTTAATAAAACTCAACAAGATGCATTTTTGCCACATATTGAAAATGGAACTATTACTTTTATAGGTGCAACTACTGAAAATCCATCTTTTGAACTTAATAAAGCTCTCTTATCAAGAGCTCGTGTCTATGTTTTAAAAAAATTAGAAGATAATGATTTATTTAAATTAATAGATTTAGCTCTACACTCTAAAAAAGGTCTTTTAAAAGAAAATATAGTTTTAGAAGATGGAGTAGACTCAATTTTAGTCAATTTGTCTCAAGGTGATGCAAGACATTTACTTAATATATTAGAAATGGCATCAGAACTTGCTTTTACTAAAGATGATGGACAAAAAATAATCACCAAAACTATGATAGGTGCAGTAGCAGGTCGTAGACTTATTGATTATGATAAAGGTGGTGATGCATATTATGATCTAATATCAGCTTTTCATAAGTCAGTACGTGGTTCTGATCCAAATGCAGCTTTATATTGGTATGCAAGAATAATTGCTGCAGGTGGTGATCCATTATATGTAGCAAGACGCTTACTTGCTATTGCAACAGAAGATATAGGTCTTTGTGATGTACGTGCAATGCAAGTTGCTTTAAATGCATATGATATCTATAAAAGAGTAGGTGATGCAGAGGGGCAAAGAGCTATAGCTGAAGCTTCAGTCTATCTTGCTATGGCACCTAAGAGCAATGCTTTATATGTAGCCTTTAATACAGCATTAGATGATGCTCAAAAACTACCATCTTATGATGTTCCTCTCTACCTTAGAAATGCTCCTACTAAATTAATGGAAGATCTAGGTTATAAACAAGGTTATAGATATGCTCATGATTATGATGGTGGCTATGCTGCAGGTGAGTGCTTTATGCCAAAAGAACTTGTAGGTCATAGCTATTACATACCATCAAATCGTGGTTATGAAGATAAAATACGCCAAAAGATGGAATATTTACACCATTTAGATAGTATTTCAAATGAACAACGCTATGATGAAGCAACAAAAATAAAGGCAAAAGAAGATCTAGCTCGTGTTTATAAAAATTTAAAACATATGTCATAAAAAGTTTTATTTAGTGTAAACATGTTCTTAGGCTTATTATGCACTTTAAAAAAGCAAAGATAATATCTTTGTAAATTGTATCAAGATGTTATTTTTGCTAAAATTTTACAGATAAGAAATCAGAAAATCTGATATTGTTTTACTTCAAAGAAATGGCTGTTTAAAATGCTAGATTCAAGATATATCCGTGGCGATATCAAAGAGGCTAAAGAACGCCTTGCCACACGTAATTTCAAACTAGATGATGAAAAATTACTAGAGCTTGAACAATTGAGAAAAGACTTAATGGTTCGTACTCAAGATTTACAAGCTAAGAGAAATTCAATATCCAAATCCATTGGTCTTGCAATTAAAGAAGGCAAGGATGTAAGCGAGATAAAGGCTGAAGTATCCAATATATCAAATGAATTAGATACTGTAAAAAAACAACAAGATGATGTTTTAGCTCAAATTAAAAAAATATCTCTAACTATCCCTAATCTACCTCACGAGTCTGTTCCTGTTGGTGCTGATGAAAATGATAATGTAGAAGTTCGCCGTTATGGTACACCTCGTACATTTGATTTTGAAATTAAAGATCACGTAGCAATTGGTGAAGGTCTTGGTATGCTTGACTTTAACAATGCTCGTAAGATTTCAGGTGCTCGTTTTGCTTTAATGAAAGGTCCTATCTGTGAGTTACACAGAGCATTAGTTCATCTAATGTTAGATTTACACAAAGAGCAAGGTTATACAGAAGTGTATGTTCCTTATCTAGTAAATCACGATTCTTTATATGGCACAGGTCAATTACCAAAATTTGGTGAGGATTTATTCCACACATCATTAAATGGTAATGCAGATGGTGATGATGTAAATAGACAATTTTCATTAATTCCAACAGCTGAAGTTCCTCTAACAAACATGGTTCGTGATGAAATCATTCCAGAAGAAGAGCTTCCAATGCTTTTAACTGCACATACTCCTTGCTTTAGATCAGAGGCAGGCTCTGCAGGTCGTGATACTCGTGGTTTAATTAGAATGCATCAATTTGATAAAGTTGAAATGGTGCAAATAGTAAAACCTGAAGATTCATATGAAGCATTAGAGCAATTAACAGCTCATGCTGAATCTGTATTACAAGCATTAGAACTACCATATCGTGTAGTAGCTCTATCAACAGGTGATATGGGCTTCTCTGCTGCTAAGACTTATGACTTAGAAGTTTGGTTACCTGCACAAAATACATATAGAGAAATCTCTTCTTGTTCAAATTGTACAGACTTCCAAGCTCGTCGTATGCAAGCTCGTGTAAGACGTAAAGATGGCAAGGTAGAACTATTACATACATTAAATGGTTCAGGTTTAGCTGTAGGCCGTACCTTAGTTGCTGTTTTAGAGAACTATCAAAATGCAGATGGTTCTGTAACTATTCCACAAGTACTTCGTAAGTATCTAAATGGTCAAGAAGTTATCAAAGTGGCAAGTAAATAATGTTAACAACTCTTGATTGGGTTTTTATCGCTATTGTAGGCCTCTCTTCATTACTATCTTTAATGCATGGTTTTGTAAGAGAGGCTCTATCCTTAGTAGGTTGGATAGGTGCTTTTGCAGTAGTAGGTAAATTTTATAACTCATTAGCATCAAAGCTTACATTCATAGATAATCCTACTTGGCAAAAAATCATAGCTGTACTTATTTTATTTGTAGGTACTTTATTTGTCGTTGGACTTATCGGATCTCTTATAAAACAAATGCTCGCAAAAACAGGTATGTCTTCTATTGATAGAATATTAGGCATAGTTTTTGGAATGTTACGTGGAGTTTTAATTTGCTGTGCCATAGTATCATTTATCTATTTATTAAATTCAAGAAATTGGTTTGATTTTATAGTAGAGCAGCCTTGGTGGAAGGATAGTATTATCATTCCAGAACTTCAAAAAATAATTACATGGTTTTTTAATTATCTAGACAACAATCAGGGACTTTAAGGAGTTTATGAAATGTGTGGTATTGTAGGCATTATTGGCAGTACACCTGTTAATCTTTCTTTATATGAAGCATTAGTAATGTTACAACATAGAGGACAAGACGCAGCTGGTATTGTAACTATAGACGATGGTGCTTTTAGACAAAGAAAGGCTAATGGTTTAGTTACAGATGTGTTTGAGCAAAAACACATGCAAAGACTAAAAGGTAATATTGGTATAGGTCATGTCAGATATCCTACAGCAGGTTCTTCATCAGCTGCAGAGGCACAACCTTTTTATGTAAACTCTCCATATGGTATTGCTCTTGCCCATAATGGTAATTTAACAAATTCAAAAGAGCTTCTTTTAAAGTGTGCTCAAGTACATAGACATATAAATACCACATCGGATTCTGAAATTCTCTTAAATATCTTTGCTTGGAAATTATCTGAAATTAAAAGTTCAACTTTAACTCCTTGTGATATTTTTAAGGCAGTTGAGAGTGTTAATAGTGAAATTGCAGGTGCTTATGCTGTAGTTTCTTTAATTGTAGGTGTAGGTTTAGTTGCATTTCGTGATCCTTTTGGTATTCGTCCTTTAGTATTAGGTCAAAGAGTATCAGAGGAAACTCATAAGACCGAGTATATGGTTGCATCTGAGTCTGTTGCTTTAGATATTGCTGGTTTTAAACTAGTAAGAGATGTAGAACCAGGTGAGTGTGTATATATTACAGAAGATGGTGAATTACACACAGCTATTTGTGCTAAAAATAGAAAACTTCAACCATGTATTTTTGAATATGTTTATTTATCAAGACCTGATTCTATTATAAATGGTGTTTCTGTATATGCATCACGTGTAAGAATGGGTACTAAACTTGCTGAAAAGATTCAAAGAGAGTATTCACACTTAGATATTGATGTAGTTATCCCAATTCCTGAGACATCATCAGATATTGCTGTACAAATTGCAAGAACCTTAAAACTTCCATATAGACAAGGCTTTGTTAAAAATAGATATATAGGAAGAACATTTATTATGCCAGGTCAAAAACAAAGAAAGAGATCTGTACGTAATAAGTTAAATCCTATTTTTGCAGAGTTTAAGAATAAGAATGTGCTATTAGTAGATGATTCTATAGTACGTGGTACCACATCTACTCAAATTGTAGATTTAGCAAGAGATTGTGGAGCAAAGAAGATTTACTTTGCATCAGCAGCTCCTGAGGTACGTTATCCTAATGTATATGGTATTGATATGCCATCAAAGAAAGAATTAATAGCAGATGGCAAGAGTGTTGATGAGATTTGCACAGAAATACATGCTGATGCTTTAATTTATCAATCTTTATCTGATTTAGAAGATGCAGTACGTGAGGAAAATCCAAATCTTAAAGATTTTGAGACTTCCGTATTTACAGGCAATTATATTGCAGGTGATGTAAATAAAGCTTACTTTGATCATCTTGAAGAATTAAGAAGTGATGATAAAAAAGCAGATAAGGCATGGGCTGAAAGTTCTGTAGATTTAGATTTATATAATATAAATGAATAAGATCTTATTTAAGATATAGATTAGTATAAAAAGACATAATTCTTATAATGGTTATGTCTTTTTTATTTTAAGCAAATAATAAAAGAATTTAAATTAAAAATAACATTAAGATAGCTATATTTTAATTTTAAAAAAGTTTAATAAAAATAAAGTTTACACAATTTATTATTTATAAATGAAATTACAAAATACTTTAATTTTACTTTTAAAATCAAGTTCTTATTATATTTTATAATATATATTTTTTTTGTATTTAAAGTTATTTCTATTTGGTGTCGTTTTATACATATACACAAGGTCATTTGAAAGAAAAAAGGGTGAATAAAATGGCATTATACGTGAACACAAATGTAAGTTCATTAAACGGTCGAAATAAGTTAAATAATGCAACAAATTTATTAAACACTACCTATCAAAGACTATCATCAGGTCTTCGTATTAATAGTGCAAAAGACGATGCTGCAGGTTTACAAATATCAGATCGTTTAACAACACAAATCAATGGTTTAAATCAAGGAAATAGAAATACCGCCGATGCGATTGCATTAATGCAAACAATGGAGGGTGCACTTGATGAAACTACAAATATGTTACAACGTATCCGTACTTTAGCTGTGCAATCAGCAAATGGTACAAACACAAAAGCAGATCGTGAGGCTATTACTGCAGAGTCTGATCAACTTTCAATGGAAATTAGCCGTATAGCAAATCAAACAACCTTTGGTGGTCAAAAGATTTTAGCATCATCTAAAAAAGATGTTACTATTTATACAAAAACATCTATAACATTCCAAGTAGGTGCAAATAGTGGTGATACATTAGAGCTTAAAGTAAACTCTAAAGGTTACTCATTATCTGGTATGCGTACAAAAGCTCTTAGTAATGGTGCACATATAGGTATGAAAAAACTTCCTGCTAATGCAGCAGGTGATAATGCTTTTGCTTTATCTATGGCATCTAAAGCTCAAGCTGCAATTAAAGATATTGATCAATATATTGCTTTTGTTGATAAGCAAAGAAGTAATCTAGGTGCTATGCAAAACCGTATGGAATCAACTATACGTAATCAAGCAAATGTATCCATGAATACAGCTGATGCACGTGCACGTATACGTGATACTGACTTTGCAGAGGAAAGTGCAAATCTAACACAACAAAATATTATTCAACAAGCAGCAGCTTCAATGCTAATGCAATCAAATATGAGGCCACAAATGGCTCTATCATTAATTAGATAATATTTTTATTTACTCATTAAAAAGGTCATCTTTAAGGTGACCTTTTTTATTTAAATTTATCTTGAATGTGTTTTTATTTGATAAGTAGCATCTTTATGTGAATTTATAGTTATTATGCCAAATAAAGCAAAGAATAAATATATATACATAATTGCATAAAATACTATGTTATTTATAACACCTGTTTGTAGAAGACGCATTAAAGATGGCAAGATAATAAAGGCTGATGCTGACAAAAGTACTCTAATATATCTATTATTATCAGCATTAGGGCTTTGTCTTCTAACTAATTTATCATTAATTTTTAAATTAATACCAGCTTTATAAGGTATCTTTTTATTATTTTTGCAATTAACAATAGCAAGTCTTGCACATAAAGTTAAATGACAGCATTTTAGATATTTATGAAATACAGGAGCCATATGTATGTCTAAAAGACAATTTGCATTACATTCTTTAGCTTTTTTTATAATTTGACTATATAAAGTTTTTAAATCAGGACTATCTGAACATTGATAAAGTGTAAAGTCCTCTTGAATTACATCTATATCATCATCAAAAGTCTTTTTATCTGTAAGTAAAAAATCATCATCTGATAATTTTTCAAAGTCAAAAGGATAAATATTTTCTACTTTACAAAGACCTTCTTTAAATAAAGATGCTTTTTTTTCAATAGAAAAGTCTGCACTATCTCCAACTTTTAGATTTTCTAAGTCTTTACTAAGTTGAAAAATATATAGTCTTTTATTGTATGTGAGAGTAGCTTTATTTATACTTTTATCAACTTTTACAATTGTGCCATTTAACATTAAAAGATTCCTTATGTTTAATTGAGTACTATATTTTTAATTTTATCTTATTTTGGAGATTAAATGAGAATTCTTTTATTTATAGCTATGCAAGTTGCTATTTTAGTAGTTGTTAGCATTGTAGGCTCTATTTTAATGAACGTCTTTGGTATAAGAATGAATGGCGGTTCAATGATAGGGCTTCTTGTAATGTGTGCTGTATTTGGCTTTACAGGCTCTATCATATCTTTATTTACATCTAAATGGATGTGTAAAAAAGCATATGGTGTAAGAGTGATTGAACAGCCAATGAATGGTCAAGAGCAATTTCTAGTCCAAACTATAGCTGATTTATCACGTAAAGCTGGTTTTAAAATGCCAGAAGTTGGTATTTATGAATCAAATGATATAAATGCTTTTGCAACAGGTGCCTCAAAAGATGCAGCTTTAGTTGCTGTATCATCAGCTCTTCTTGAGAGAATGTCAGAGCGTGAGGTTAAGGGTGTATTAGGTCATGAGATTTCACATATTGCAAATGGTGACATGGTAACAATGTCTTTATTACAAGGTGTATTAAATACATTTGTATACTTCTTTGCTCACATAGCAGCCTCTGTTGTATCTAACTTTATGTCATCATCAGATGATGAAGAAAGCGAAAGCTCTTCTCAAGGCAATCCTTTTGTATTTTTCATTGTAAATACAATATTCCAAGTTTTATTTGGTTTTATAGCTCAAATTATCCTAATGTGGTTCTCACGTTATAGAGAGTATAGAGCTGATGCAGGTTCAGCAGAGCTTGAGAGTAAGCAATGTATGATTGAAGCTTTAGAAGCTTTAAGAAGAACAGGTCCTGCTCAAGTTCAACAAGAAGGTCAAATGCAAGCTTTATGTATAAATGGTGGTATTAGCGTATCTGAACTATTTATGTCTCACCCACCTTTAGAGAAGAGAATTGCAGCATTAAGATCTGCTAACTAAATTTACTTATATTAATTTAAGTTAAAAAACATAAAAAGCTCATCTTCTTAAAAAAGATGGGCTTTTTTTAATTTTGTTAACTATATCTTATATAAAAAAGAAAGCATAAATTAAAATGTAATACATTTATATAAAGTTTAAATATTTTTATTTTAATTTTTTAAACTTTAGTATAAAAATTTTCTTTTATTTTCAATATTTTAGATAAAAAATAATATTATATATATAAAGTGAATATTTATAAAAACGTTACTTAAACTAACAAGGGAGATTCCATTTCTCTTTTATAAAGATTTGTCTTTTAAAAAGAGTGGGTAACTTTTTAGAAGATTATCTTTATAAAAACATTTTATGTTTTTTATGTATATATTGGAGAGTGAAGATGGCTTTGTATGTTACGACAAACTTAGCTTCGCTAAGAGGTCGTAATCAAATAAGTTATACTCAAGGTAGCTTACAAAAGAGGTATCAAAGATTATCATCAGGACTTAGGATTAACAGCTCAAAAGATGATGCTGCAGGTCTGCAAATAGCTGACAGATTAACATCACAAATTAATGGATTAAATCAAGGTAATCGTAATATAAACGATGGTCTTGCTTTAGCTCAAACTATTGATGGGGCACTAGATGAAAGTATAAATATGTTACAACGTATACGTATTTTAACAGTGCAATCATTAAATGGTACTAATTCAGATGAAGATAGAGCAGCTATACAAAGCGAAGTCACAGAACTTTCAAAAGAAATTACAAGAGTTGCTTGTAAAACTACTTTTGGTGGACAACAGATTTTAGCTGGAAATAAAGGTCTTATTGATTCTTTAGGTAGGATAACTGTTCAGGTTGGAGCTAATTCTGGAGATACTTTAGTTATAAATGGTTTGTCTTTAGGTTTTGTTTTATCTCAAGTAGCAAAAGGGACTAAGGATGCTAATTATACTAAAGCATTTACTCAAGATAGCTTTGATGTAAAGGATATGCAAAAAGCTCCTAATGTTTTATCTATAGTTGATAAAGTTATTGGCTTTATTGATAATAAGAGAAGCGATATAGGTGCTGTTATGAATAGAATGGAGTCTAGTATTAGAAATCAAAGTAATGTTTCTTTGCAAACTGAAGATGCTAGATCACGCATATCTGATTCTGACTTTTCTGAAGAGTCTGCCTTACTAACACAACAAAGTATAGTACAAAATATAACTGCTTTTATGTTAGTGCAAACTAATTTAAAAGCAAAGACTGCTTTACATTTATTAAGTTAGTTTCTGTAAGTTAAAGTAACATTTTTAAATGTTACTTTATATTTTAAGGCAATAAAAAAGACCACAAAAATTTTTGTGGTCTTTTCATCAAACTTAATAATTAAAAATTAATTATTTGCCTGAATCTTCCATTGACTTGATTAACTCAAGAACCTTGTTTGAGTAACCAATTTCGTTATCATACCATGATACTAGTTTTACGAAGTCATCAGTTAAAGCAATACCTGCCTTCTCATCGAAGATTGAAGTACGGATATCACCTAAGAAATCTGATGATACAACGTCATCAGCAGTATAGCCTAGAACGCCCTTTAGACAACCTTCTGATGCTGCTTTGATAGCGTCACAGATGTCTTGGTAAGAAGCTTTCTTAGCTAGACGACATGTTAAGTCAACTACTGAAACGTCACCAGTTGGAACACGGAAAGCCATACCTGTTAGCTTGCCGTTTAACTCTGGGATAACTTTACCTACAGCCTTAGCTGCACCAGTTGATGAAGGAATGATGTTTAGAGAAGCACCACGACCACCACGCCAATCCTTTAGAGATGGACCGTCAACAGTACGTTGTGTAGCTGTTGTTGAGTGAACAGTAGTCATTAAGCCTTCTACTAGACCGAAGTTATCGTTGATAACTTTAGCTAGAGGTGCTAAACAGTTAGTTGTACAAGAAGCGTTTGAAACGATGTCTTGACCTGCATAAGTATCATTGTTTACGCCAACAACGAACATTGGAGTTGCGTCTTTTGATGGAGCTGACATAACAACACGACGAGCACCAGCTTCGATGTGTTTACGAGCTTTTTCATCAGTTAAGAATAAACCAGTTGACTCAACAACGTAGTCTGCACCAACATCGCCCCATTTTAGGTTTGCTGGATCACGTTCTGCAGTTACACGTACTGTGTTGCCGTTTACAACTAGGTTACCATCAACTACTTCAACCTTACCCTTGAATTGACCATGCATTGAGTCATACTTTAACATGTATGCCATGTAGTCAGGTGGAAGAAGGTCATTAATACCTACAACTTGAATGCCTAGTTCTGGACGATATACAGAAGCACGGAAAACAAAACGACCGATACGGCCAAAGCCGTTAATACCAACTTTAATTGTCATATTAATTGTCACCCTAAGTAACTTAAAAATTGTACTCTTAATACGATACTCTAAATACAAAATAAGTCAAGACGAAATTTTATTTCAAAATATATATAATCTATTTACAAGACTAAATTTTTAAGGCAAATAAGTAATGTTTTATTACATTCATATTTTAGAAAATAAATGTTTTTTTAGTATGAAAAATTTTTTAAAAAATGTTTAAAAGGTAACACAGATCAATAAATTAACATAAAAAAAATTAATAAATTTTTATAAAAGCCTTTTTATGTATATACTAACCTTACAATATTTTTAATTTTTTAATTTAAGCTAAATATGGATATACAAGAATTTGCTGATAGCTTGGGCATTCTTCGTTCATACAAAGATGTTCAAGGCATTGATACTATCATAAGTGAAAAAAGTCGCCTCGCAGCAGTTTTGGCTATGGGGTATGATATTAATGACATTAATAAAACTCTAAATTTATACAAAGAAAAAAAAATAAAGTCTTTTAATAATATCTTAGATAAGGTTACTGTCTTAAATGATAAAGATAAACCTTTTATCTATCTACATACTTTAGAGTCTTTAGATGAAGAGAATACTATAATTAATTTTAAATTCTCTTTAGAAAATGGCATTATTTTAAATTATTCATATAAACTATTTGAAATAGAAATAGCCTCCTATGAAACTATAGATGGTGTAACGTATGATAGAAGACGTTATATCATAGATTTTCCTCTGCCTTTTGGCTATCACTCTTTAGATGTTGAGATTATAAAGACAGATGGTAGTTCACTAAAATCAATAACACAAAGCTTAATTTATGCTCCAAGCACTTGTTATATGCAAGATGAAATTAAAAATGGTAAAAAACTTTGGGGTGTTAGTATTCAGCTTTATGCACTAAGATCGCAAAATAATTGGGGTATTGGTGATTTTTCTGATCTTAAAATCTTAGTAAAAGAATTAGCAAAAAATGGAGCTGACTTTGTTGGGTTAAATCCTTTACATGCAGGATATCTCTCAAATCCTGATCCTGATATGGTAAGCCCATATTCACCATCTTCACGTCAATTTTTAAATATTGTGTATATAAGAGTTGAAGATGTAAATGAATATATGCAAGCTAAAGATGCTATCTCCTTAGTAAATTCAGAAGATTTCCAAAAGAAATTAAAAGAATTAAGAGATGCTGAATATGTAAATTATAGAGAAATTCTATCTTTAAAATTAAAAGTTTTACGTCTTGCATATGATCATGCTAATTTATTAAATACAGATTCATTTAGAGCAAATAAGTTTAAATCTTTCTTGCAACAACAAGGTGAAGATTTAATTAATATGGCAACTTATGATGCCCTTCAGGCCTATCTTTATGAAAAAGGTATAGATGCCTATGGTTGGCCTGCCTTCCCTAAAGAATATCAAGATTGTAATTCAAAAGAAGTAGCAGCTTTTAGACAAGAGCATTTAGATGATGTGCTTTTCTATTGCTACTTACAATTTATTGCAAAAGAGCAATTATATGCAGCTTATATTGCATCTAAGAACTCAAATATGGTTATAGGACCTTATAGAGATTTAGCTGTAGGTGTTGCAAAAGGTTCTTGCGATGTTTGGTCTGACACTAATAATCTTTATAAAGATGCCTCTGTAGGAGCTCCTCCTGATCCATTAGGACCTCTAGGTCAATCTTGGGGTTTATCACCAATGGATCCTAGTGTCTTAAAAGAATGTGCCTATGAACCTTTAATAAAGTTATATAGACAAAATATGCAAGATTGTGGTGCTTTAAGAATAGATCATGCAGCAGGTTTATATAGACTTTGGTGGGTACCTCTTGGTAATGAAGCTACAGATGGTGCTTATGTTAAATATAATGCCCATGATCTCTTATCAATAATAGCTCTTGAATCTCATCGTAATAAATGTCTAATAATTGCAGAAGATTTAGGCACAATTCCAGATGAATTACGTGAACTTTTAAAGAGTAGTGGCACTTTATCTTATAAGCTCTTCTTTGGTGAAACTGCAGCAGATGGTGGTTTTATAGCTCCAAAAGATTATACACCTCTTGCTATGTCAGCAATAACAACACATGACATGCCAACTCTTGTTGGTTGGTGGGAGAATAAAGATCTAAGTTTAGGACAATCTTTAGGTCTTTATACAGAAGAAATAGCAAAGTCTCTTGAAGAAAGACGCAATATAGATAAACAAAGAATACTTGATAGTATGCATGGTCTTAATTCAGTTCATGATGAAGTTCCTTATAATGCAGCTGAAATAAAGACAATGACACCTGAGCTTTTAAAGGGTCTGCAGGTTCATATGTGTAGAGGATCTTGTAAATTATTTAGTTCTCAAATTGAGGATTGGATTTTTGTTGAGAAACCTGTAAATGTTCCAGGAACATTTAGAGAGTATCCAAATTGGAGACGTAAACTTACAAAGAACATTGATGAAATATTTAATGATAAATTTGTAGGTGAGTTAACTTTAGCAATGACAAAAGCACGTTATGAATAAATAGGAGCAAAACTTATGCTAATAGATACATTAAACAGTGCAACATTGACAAAACCATTTGAAGTTTTAGGACTTCAAACTTTGGAAAATGGTAATTTGGTATTACGTGCTTGGCTTCCTGGTGCACAATCAGTTGAAGTTTATAGCATAAATGGTATAAAGAAAATTTGTACTTTAGATGTAGTTAATACCGATGGTTTATTTGAAAAATATTTAGATACAAAAACTAAATTCCATTATAAATTTAAAGTTAAATATCCAGATGCAGTAATTGATATTATTGATCCTTATCAATTTGTAGAAGAGGCATTTTATGGTCTATCTACAATGAATGAAGAGCCTTGCAATATCTATAAGACTTTAGGTGCTCAATTAATTGAGATTGAAGTTGATGGCATTAAGATAAAAGGTACTAAGTTTGCAGTATATGCTCCATCAGCAACAAGCGTAAGCGTAATTGGTGATTTTAACTTCTGGGATGGTCGACGTCACCCTATGGCTCGCTCCTTACTTGGTCATTGGGTTTTATTTGTACCAAATCTTCTTGCAGGATCTTCATATAAGTATGAAATTAAAGATCCAAATGGCAATCGTTTACCTCATAAATCAGATCCTGTTGGCTTCTATCATGAGCAATATCCATCATTTGCATCTATTGTAAGCGATCAAAAATCTTATAAGTGGAATGATGAAAAATGGCTTAAGTCTCAACTAAATGATAAGTTAACAAAACCTATGTCAATTTATGAAGTGCATTTAGCTTCATGGAGACGTAAAGCTGATGGATCATCACTTAGCTATGTTGAGCTTGCAGATGAGCTTGTAAAATATGTAAAAGAGATGGGATATACTCACATTGAGTTAATGCCTGTTATGGAACACCCATTCTCAGGTTCTTGGGGTTATCAACCTACAGGTCTATTTGCACCAACATCACGTTTTGGTTCAATTGATGACTTTAAGTACTTTGTTGATACTTGCCACCAAAATAATATAGGTGTTATTTTAGACTGGGTTCCAGCTCACTTCCCAACAGATGCCCATGGTCTTGCTCGTTTTGATGGTACTCCTTTATATGAATATGAAGATCCAAGACGTGGTTGGCATCCTGATTGGAACTCTTTAATTTATGACTTTGGTCGTGATACTGTTCGTAATTTCTTAATTGCTTCAGCTTTAATTTGGCTTGACTACTATCATATTGATGGTCTTCGTGTAGACGCTGTAGCTTCAATGTTATATTGGGATTACTCACGAAAAGAAGGTGAATGGATTCCAAATGTAAATGGTGGTAATACAAATTATGAAGCTATTTCTTTCTTAAAATGGTTTAATGAAGAAGTTTATCGTAAATATCCAAATGCTATTACTATAGCTGAAGAATCAACAGCATTTACTGGTGTTTCAAGACCTACATATACAGGTGGTCTTGGTTTTGGCTTTAAGTGGAATATGGGTTGGATGCACGATAGCCTTCAATATATGCAAGAAGATCCACTTTTTAGAAAATATCATCACGGTGAAATGTCATTCTCCATGATCTATGCTTACAATGAGAACTTTGTATTATCAATTTCTCATGATGAAGTAACTCATGGTAAACATTCTCTTTTATATAAGATGCCTGGTGATGAGTGGCAACAATGTGCAAACTTACGTGCATATTTAGGTTTCCAATACGCCCACCCTGGTAAGAAGTTAAACTTTATGGGTACTGAAATTGCTCAAGGTTCTGAGTGGAATCATGATGCTCAACTTGATTGGCAATTACTACAATATGATAAACATAAGGGTGTACAAAGATTAGTTGCTGATTTAAACAAACTTTATAAAGAAGATATTTGTTTATATGAGAACGACTATGATCCATCATGTTTTAAATGGCTTGATGTAAATGATGCAGAACATAGTATCTTTGCAATGTTACGTACAATGCATGATAAGAAAGGTGATATAAGTGATGAAACTTTAATTTTATCAAATTTCACACCTGTACCTTATATTGCATATAGATTAGGTGTACCACGTCCAGGTCTTTATGAAATTGTCTTAAATACAGATAGTTCAAAATACTGGGGTTCTAATTTCTCAACAGGTCCAAAACAACTAGTTGCAAGCAATATTTCATGGCATGGTCAATACCACTCAATAGTATTAGATCTACCACCTCTAGCAACTGTGTTTATTAAGCGCATTAGTGATTAATTAAATTTTATGTAGAGGGCTATCTTATGTTTAAACTACACGACAATGTTAATTTATTACATGGACAAACATTTGGTGCTACCTTGCATGCAAATGGTTGTTACTTTTCAGTATGGGCTCCTGAGGCTACATCTATTAGGGTTCATATATATACATTAAAAGAAGAAAAGTTAGGTGTAGTTACATTAAAAGAAAGGAAAAGAGGTGCATGGTTTGGATTTGTTGAGGGTGTGCGTGAAAATATGTGTTATGCATATGAAGCCCTAGGTACATATGATCCAGATAATGGCCTTTATTTCAAGGAGGGGCACTTCCTTGTTGATCCTTATGCAAAAGCCCTCAATAAAGCTTTTAATTATAGTGATGATGCTTACTTTAATAACAATGAGAAATTTATACCTAAGGCCATAATCTTAGGTCAGAGCGACTTTTCATGGGATGGTGATATTTCTCCTTTTATTAGTAGAAATACAGCCATCTTATATGAAGCACATATAAAATCGCTCACAATGTCAAATAAGAAGATTCCTGATCATTTAAAGGGAACTTATTTAGGTTTTTGTCATGAAAGTGTTATAGAGCATCTAAAGATGTTAGGTGTAACTGTAGTACAAATATTACCAATAGCAGCTTCAATGACAGAACCTTATTTATCAAGATTATCTTTAGTCAACTATTGGGGTTATAATCCTGTGTGCTTTATGGCACCTGATCCACGTTATGCTTATATAAAAGCAAATGTAGTTGATGAATTTAAAGAAATGGTTAAAACTTTCCATAAGCATGGTATAGCTGTTATTTTGGATGTGGTCTTTAATCATACAGCAGAGGCAGGTGCTGATGGTCCTGTTCTATCATATAAAGGTTTAGATGCTAAAGGCTATTATGCCTATGATAGGTATGATGGTAGAAATAACTATAGATCATTTTTAAACTATACAGGTTGTGGTAATACTTTTAACTGTGATAATACTATTTCATTAAGACTTGTAATTGAGACCTTACAATATTACAAGAGAGAAATGCATATAGATGGTTTTAGATTTGATTTAGGTGTAACTGTTGGACGTGAGTACAATGCTTTGGACTCATTTCAATTTAGTAATAAGTCAGCTTTCTTTAAGATTTGTGCTTGTGATAGATTACTAAGTTCTTCTATGATGGTAGGTGAACCTTGGGATTTAGGTTCACATGGCTATTGTTTAGGAGCATTTCCAACAGGTTGGTCTGAACAAAATGATAAATTTAGAGATATTGTAAGACGTTTTTGGAGAGGTGATAAAGGTCTTACAGCTGAGTTTGCAACTCGTCTTATGGGTTCACGTGATGTCTTTGCAAAATCATATAGATCAATTCACTCAAGTGTAAATTATGTAACTTATCATGATGGTTTTACGCTTGAGGATTTAGTATCTTATTCTCATAAACATAATGAATTAAATAAAGAAAATAATAATGATGGCACAAATGAAAACTTCTCTTCAAATCAAGGAGTTGAGGGTGCTACAACTGATATAGAAATCTTAAAAAAGCGTGCTCAATTAAAGCGTAATTTAATGGCAACTTTAATATTATCTCAAGGTATACCTCATATATTATCAGGTGATGAGTTTAGTAAAACACAAGATGGTAATAATAATAGTTATTGTCAAGATAATGATATTAATTACATAAAGTGGGACTATAGTGATAGAAATGTTGATTTTATGAAATTTATATCAAGACTTTGTCATTTAAGACTTAATTCTAAGGCTATGTCAGAGCTTAATTTAGACGATGATAACTATCATATTATGGAAAATAACTATCTAGTAAGATGGCGTGAGTCATCAGGTCATCTTGTAACAGATGCTAGATGGAATGATGAAAACTTTAATTCATTTTTACTTTATATAGGTGATAGAGATAGTCAAGGAGAAAGATGGTGTATTATCATCAATAGGGATGATAAGGATATTATGTATAAACTACCATCAATTCCTGCAAATAAATATTGGAAAGCTGTAATTGATACTACAGAAAGTGATGGTATACCATCTCGTCTTTCAAATGATGCAGGTCTTGAAAATGTTGTTGGTGGTAATAGTATAAAAATACTACAAGTTTATGAACATAAACAGGTTAGTGTGTCTGATGATTATATCACTACAAATGAATTATATCGTCATGTGAATAGATCTAATTACAAATACAGATAAATAGATTAGCACATGAATAGTATTTGTTCTTAAAAAAATAAATCATTTTAGTATAATGATGCTACTTTTTTTTAAGATTATAAGAGGATAGTATTAATGTCTTTGCCAAATAGCAAGATGTCTTTTCCGCAAACATCAAAAGATCCAATTTTTGATGATATAAGACCTTGTGAAGATCATGAAGTTGAAAGTGAGCTTAGAAAGATATATTCAGATACTAAACTTATAGAAGGAATTATTAAGTTTAGATATCCTATATTATCTCGTTTTTGCTCTTTTGTGCTAAAGCCTATTGTAAAAGCAAAGCTTAAAAGCTACTGTACAAAGATTAAAAATATTAATGATTTTCAACTTAAAGTTGCAACTTATATGCAACATATGATGAATACAACAACAGATGGTGTTGAATTTATAGGTTTTGATAAATTAGATCCTAAAAAAGGATATTTATTTATATCAAATCATAGAGATATTTCATTAGATCCAGCTTTTGTTGATTATGCATTACATCTTGCAGGTTTTAATACTGTACGTATTGCTATAGGTGATAATTTACTTAGAATACCTGCTGCAACTTCATTAATGCGTCTTAATAAATGCTTTATTGTAAAGAGATCTGTTGCATCTCCTCGTGAAAAGTTAAAAGCTATCACTCATCTTTCAACCTATATAGGTCTATCTTTAAAAGAGAATAATTCAATTTGGATTGCTCAACGTGAAGGTAGAGCTAAAAATGGAGATGATAAGACTGATGAGACAGTATTAAAAATGTTTTATATGTATGGCAAACATCTTGGCGAAGATTTTAAAACATATATGTCAAAACTTAATATTGTACCAGTATCTATTAGCTATGAGTACGATCCTGAAGATATTGCAAAAGCAAATGAACTATATCACAAAGAAAAATTTGGCTCATATCAAAAGAGAGAATTTGAAGATATAGAAAGTATTGTAAGTGGTATTAAAGGCTATAAAGGTCGTGTTAAATTAGTTGCAGGCACTCCTATTACTTCTGGCTTTGAAACACCTACAGAGCTTGCTACTTTGATTGATGATTTTATCTATTCAAATTATGCTCTTTATCCATCAACCTTAGTTGCCGCAAATCAATTAGATGGCGTTACTACAGAAAAACTTGATGAATTTAATAAAAGAATTAATTCATATGATGAAAAATTACGTTCTAAAGTTTTATCTATGTATGCTATGCCTTATTTTAATATGTTAAAAACTAAGGCAAGAAAAAAAGAATTATAAGATGTTTCATCCTTTATATAATGCAGATAGTAAGATATCAAAATTTAGGGTATTTTGTTTAATTACTATCTCTTTTTGTTTATTTGCACTTGCTTTTTTAAGACAGCTTCAAGTTAATGAAGAAAATAGAGTAAATGCACTTACTATTTTAAATAGTGAACAAATAAAAGTAGAGAAAGCTTTATCTATATTAAAAGAAAAAGAACTTAAAAAAGAACTTTTTTCAAATAGAGTTTATGCTATATCTGAAATCATAGAGGCTGCTGATTTTCTATCATCATGTGGAACTATGAATAAAGGTTATATAGGATGTAAGCTTTCTTTTTCTGATAAACTTTTATCACATTATAATCCTGTAATATCGTCTTTTGGTGATGGTTATACAATAACTCTTAAAGCTGTTGGTGTGCAAAAGAGCGATAAATGCTCTTTAATCAATATAAATTCTCAAGGACTTTTTGAGGGCTTTGATAAAAGTGGTAGAATTAACGAAACTTGTATTCCAAGTAAATATAAAAATAGACATATTACATCAATTAGACGAGCTACTGATAATTTAGATGGTATGACAGCACCATCAGGACTAAAGCCTCTTTATAAGTAGAATTTAATTGATGCAAAAAATTAGGAATAATATTATGAAAATTTCACGTAATACAGTAGCAAAATTAAGTTTTTTTATTACTGATGAGCAAGGACAAGTTATTGATAGAACAAGAACAAATGAGCCTATAGAAACCTTAATTGGTTCAGAGACTTTAGTTCCAGGTTTAGAGCAAGCATTACATGGTCATGAAAAAGGTGATGAATTTACCGTTACTTTAAATCCAAAAGATGCATATGGCGAATATGAAGAAATAAAAGTTCAAACAGTTGATAAATCAATGTTTGGTGATTTCCCAATTGAAGTTGGTTCAATGTTTGAGGCAGACGATAGTAATGGCGATAGAGTTATTGTTATTGTTAAAGAAATTAAAGATGATAAAGTAATTTTAGATGGTAATCATCCTTATGCAGGCAAGACTGTAACTTTCAATGTTGTTATTGAAGATGTAAGAGAAGCAACAGAAGAAGAAAAAGCACATGGTCACGTACATACAAATGGTGTATGTCCAAGTGAAATGCATTCTGGCTGTGGTTGTCATACTGGTGGTTGTGGCTGTCATTCACATGAAGAAGATCATGAGTGTTGTGGTGGTCATGGTCATGAAGATGATCATGAGTGCTGTGGTGGTCATGGACATCATCATCACGAAGAGTCAGGTTCTGGCTGTTGTGGCGGTGGTCATGGTCACGGTGGTTGTGGCTGTCACTCAAGATAAGATAAAAATTTTAAATAAAAAATGTATAATAGGAGGAGCAATTTTTGCTCCTTTTTTATTTTGATAGATAGTGATTATGAAATTTATATTAAGATTATTTCCTGAAATCTCCATTAAAAGTCGTCCTGTAAGAAATAGACTTATTAGACTTTTACAGCAAAATATAATTAATGTATCAAAGCATCATGGTTTTAGTGCAAAAATCATTGCTCAATGGGATAAATTAATTGTAGATATAGATAAGGAAAATGCTACAGAAGAGACTATACGTGCTTTAAGTGTAAAGGAATTAGCAAGAATACCTGGTATTCATTCCTTTATGGAAGTAGTTCAATTTGAATATCAAAGTTTTGAAGATATTTTTGAAAGAGCACGTTCTTTATATGAAAAGGATTTATGTAATAAAACTTTTTGTGTAAGAGTAAAAAGACGTGGTAATCACGAATTTACCTCACAGATGGCAGAAAGACAAATAGGTGGAATGTTTAAACAACAAACACAAAATAAAGGTGTTTGTTTAGATAATCCTGATGTAAAGATTAATATTGAAATTGATGGTAACAAGTGTTTTTTAGTTGCTAATATTTATAAAGGTATTGGTGGTTATCCTGTATCCTCACAAGGTGAAGCTTTAACTTTAATTTCAGGTGGTTTTGATTCAGGTGTATCTACTTATCTTGCTATAAAAAGAGGTCTTAAGGTTCATTATATATTCTTTAATATGGGTGGACTTGCTCATGAAATTGGAGTAAAGCAAGAAAGTTACTTTATTTGGGACAGATTTGCATCATCGCATAGAGTTAAATTTATAACTATACCTTTTGAAAAGATTGTAGGTGAAATTTTAGAAAAAACTCATCATGGTGTACGTGGTGTTATCTTAAAGAGAATGATGGTGCGTGTAGCCTCAAAAGTTGCAGAACGTCTTGATTGTAAAGCAATTATTACAGGTGAAAGCTTAGGTCAAGTGTCATCTCAAACTATAGATAATTTATCACATATTGATGCTGTATCTGATAGCTTAATTTTAAGACCTCTTACTATGTCTGATAAGCAAGATATTATAGATGTAGCAGAAAGTATTGGTACAGGTGATTTTGCTCGTTCTATGCCAGAGTATTGTGGCGTTATTTCAGATCATCCTAATGTATGTCCAAAACGCTCTTTTGTTGAAGAACAAGAAGCCTTAATGCAAGATGGTTTAATTGAAGATGCTCTTGAACGTTCAAAGGCTCTTGATATTAAAGATATTCCTTTTGATACAACAAAATTAAAACAAGATGTTCAATTTGTATCAGAAATTACAAGAAATGATGTTGTTATTGATGTAAGAGCAAGTGATGATGAACAAAAAGCTCCTTTAAAACTTGAAAATGTTGAAGTCTTAAAGATTCCTTTTTATAAGGTTGCAGCTGAATTTTCTAAACTTGACAATCTAAAGACTTATCTCTTGTATTGTGATCAAGGTGTTATGAGTATAGCTCAAGCTTCTTATTTAAAATCACAAGGACATCATAATGTTAAGGTTTTAAGATTTGAGTAATTTTATATATTTTAAAGTGTAATTTTAAGGGTGTATCTATATGATATGCCCTTTTTTCTTTTTAAGATTAAAACTTTTATAAAATTAAAATTAAAAGTTTTTTACTAGTTAAAAAAATAAAATCTAATGTATTTATTTTTTTTTATACTTTTTTAGTTAAAATATTTTATAAATCAATTATATAAAGAATTTTTAAAGTAGGGAGTAAAAGAAAAGCTTTTTTAGATAATTTTTAAATGAAAGTTTATTATATATAAAAGTAATAATATTTTTAATAAAAAAAGGTCTTTTTTTTTGATAAAAGTTAGCAATAGAAATAGTTTTGCAATAACTATTTTTATATATTGCTTTATTTTTTAAGACGTATAATAATAAACACATAAGAGGTTGAAAGATACCTAAACAGATTTCAAAAAAAGTAAGAAAAACGGAGAAAATGTAAATGTCATTAATTAACAAAGAAGTTGCTGACTTCACAGTACAAGCTTTTTTTAACGATTCTTTCAAAGAAGTTTCAAAAAGAGATCTATTAGGCAAGTGGTCAGTATTTTTCTTCTATCCAGCAGATTTCACTTTCGTATGTCCAACTGAGTTAAAAGACTTATCAGACAGATACGAAGAGTTCAAGAAGATCAACTGTGAAATCTACTCAGTATCATGTGATACTCACTTCGTACACAAAGCATGGCACGATACTTCAGAGACAATCAAGCACTTACAATACCCAATGCTAGCTGATCCAAATCAACGTTTAGCACGTGACTTCCAAGTTCTAATTGAGGACGCAGGTTTAACAGAGCGTGGTACTTTCGTTGTAAATCCAGAAGGCAAGATCGTAGCTTACGAAGTTGTTGCAGGTAACGTTGGCCGTAACGCAGAAGAATTACTACGTCGCGTACAAGCTCTACAATTCGTAGCAGAGCACGGTGACCAAGTTTGCCCAGCTAAGTGGAAGCCAGGTCAAGAAACTCTAAAACCAGGTCTAGACCTAGTAGGTAAGTTATAATTTGAAGTTTAAATTTTTAATTTATATTTCATAAAAAAATCTTAGGCTTCACCCATATTTTTATGGGTGAGGCTTTTTTGCGTTTTAAAAGGTTGCGATATGTCAGAAGTACAAATATATGATGCCGTTGTAGTTGGTGGTGGTCCTGCTGGTTTAACAGCTGCAATTTATTTAGCAAGAGCACGTTATAGAGTATTAGTTGTTGAAAAAGATAGATTTGGTGGTCAAATTACTATTACTCATGAAGTTGTAAACTATCCAGGTATTGAAAATACAAGTGGCGAAGCTTTAACTAACACTATGAGAGTTCAAGCTCAAAACTTTGGTGCTGAGTTCTTACTTGCTGAAGTTACAGATTTAAATTTAGATGGTGATATTAAAACTATCGAAACTTCAAAAGGTCAATTAAAAGCTTTTTCTGTATTAGTATCAACAGGTGCAAATCCTCGCCGTGTTGGCTTTATTGGTGAAGATGAATTCCGTGGTCGTGGTGTTGCTTACTGTGCAACTTGTGATGGTGAGTTCTTCACAGGTAAAGAATTATTAGTAATTGGTGGTGGCTATGCTTCAGCTGAAGAAGCTATGTTCCTTACAAGATATGCTACAAAAGTAACTATTTTAGTACGTAAAGGTGAGTTCTCTTGTGCAAAATCAATTGCTGATGAAGTTATGAACCATCCAAAGATCAATGTTTTATTCAATCACGAGCTAAAATCAGTTGAAGGCAGTGATATGGGTATAACTAAGGCTACTATATTCAACAATAAGACTAATGAAGAGTTTGAATATAAAGTTGCTGATAATGATACATTTGGTGTATTCGTATTTGCAGGTTATGTTCCAAATACAACACTTGTAAAAGATAAGATTGCTTTAGATGAAAGTGGATATGTAATTACCGATAAAGATATGCAAACTAATGTTCCTGGTGTATTTGCAGGTGGTGACGTTTGTATTAAGACTTTACGTCAAGTAGTTACAGCAACATCAGATGGTGCACTTGCAGCTGCTGCTATGGAAAAAGTTGCAGCTACTATGCATGAGAAGACAGGTATTGTTCCTGTTGTGCCTAATGCTATACGTAAAGCTCCAGAGGAAAATCGTGCTTCATTATCTGAAGAAGCTCCATCAGGTAGCTTTATTTCATCTGAAATGATTCCTCAATTAAATGCTGTATTTGAGAGAATGGGTTCAAACCTTGAAATTTGCGTAACTAAAAATGATGATGCAAAGGGCATTGAACTTCTATCAGCTATGAATGAGCTTGCAGCTTTAAGTGACAAAGTAACAGTTAAAGAACTTGAAGATAGTTCTGTACAAGATTTACCTGTTGCACGTTTCTTTAAAGATGGCAAATATACAGGTGTAGGTTTCCACGGTATTCCAGGTGGTCATGAATTCTCTTCATTTGTACTTGCTATGTACAATGCAGCAGGTCCAGGTCAACCAATTGATGATGCTGATTTAGATGCTATTAAAGCAATTGATAAAGAAGTAAATATCAAGGTATTAATTTCTCTATCTTGCACAATGTGTCCTGATCTTGTTGTTGCAGCTCAAAGAATAGCAAGTTTAAATGAGAAGGTAACAACAGAAGTTTATGATCTAAACTTATATGCTGATCTTCGTTCACAATATAAAGTTATGTCAGTACCATGTCTTGTAATTAATGATGGTCAAGATATTTCATTTGGTAGAAAGAACATGACTGAACTTTTAGATCATTTAAAGAAAGTTTTAGGCTAATGTTATAAAGTAATTTAACACCTAAAAGCCCATTTTTAGCTTAAAATGGGCTTTTTTGTGTGCTTGGCATGTTTATTTTCTAATGGGTGAAAGTCCCTAGCGTACCTATCTAGTGGGAAACGCATAGCTAACAGCAAGGTTATTACGGTAACGTAATGGCTGAAAGAAGCTTAAGGCAAATCTCTGAACTGACGAACAGGAATGGTCTATAGGCAAATACAAAGGATAAGTCTGCATAATAAGACGAAGTCCAAAGACTAGACGTAAACATTGTATTCGTAAAGACTGCAGTTGCATGGAGTGAAAGAAAATAGACTTACCCAAGGAGATCCATACAGTGGGAAACCATAGTAACAACGAATGTATGGAAGTCAGCCGACGCCATAGTACCTGAAGAATACAAGGGGAAGGGCTGAACCCAATAAATATGAAAGTAAGGGGAATTTAACGATATAGGGCTTGCAGAAATAATACTTCGTTAAAAGTAAAACTCTATATAGTAGGAAGTATAGGACGTATTCTTAGAAAATGACATATAGAGAAAAGGCAAGTTATTATGGTGAAAATATATACTTATGACTAGTATAACACTCGAACCA
>JARHZF010000102.1 GCA_029258325.1 Anaerobiospirillum sp.
CAGCACCTACAGCTAAAGCTACGCAGCCTGTAAAAGCCAAAGGTGATAATCCAAGCAATGTCATTAGGCATATTTTTTTTACCATTTTTAATTTATTCATTAGGTCCTCTTCTTTAGCTTTTATTAAAAACTCTAAACATTTTACATTATTTTTAAGTTTAATAAATAAAAATACCTTTTTTCTAGGATTAAGAGTGCTTATTTTTAGTGCTAAAACAAAAACCCTCAGAACAAGCTGAGGGTTTTCACATCAAACAAACATAAGGAGTTTATTTATTATAACATAATTAAGTATATAGTATACAATTAGTAATCTGCACGAAGTACTTCAAAATGTGCTTGAGGGTGATTACATGCAGGGCATGCCATAGGAGCTGTAGTACCTTCGTGAATATAACCACAGTTTCTGCATCTCCAAATTACAATATCACCACGTTTGAACATAGTACCATCTTGTATATGTTGCCATAGATCTCTATATTGCTTTTCATGTTGTTTTTCAGCAATAGCAATATTTTCCATAACAGCAGCAATTTGAGGGAAGCCTTCTTCTCTTGCAATAGCAGCAAATTCAGGATACATATGGCTCCACTCTTCATTTTCACCATTTGCAGCTTCTTGTAAGTTTGCAGCTGTATCACCAATTACGCCAGCTGGGAATGTTGCTGTAATTTCAACATCACCACCTTCTAAGAACTTAAATAAACGCTTTGCGTGTTCTTTTTCTTGATTAGCAGTTTCTGTAAAGATATCAGAAATTAAAACATAACCTTCTTTTTTAGCAACTGATGCGTAATAAGTATAGCGATTACGAGCTTGTGACTCACCTGCAAATGCTGTTAGGATGTTTTTCTCAGTCTTAGTACCTTTAATGCTTGGCATGATAATGCTCCTTTTCTTTCATTTATAATAAACTTGTAGCTTTTAAGCTTTACTAAAAACTCTCTAAAAAGCTTTTAATAAAAATACAAAGCAACTTTGAATATAGTAGATATAAAAAAAATCATTGTCAAAAGCTATAGCTAACTAGTTCATTTGATTTTTATAAAAAAAATTTAAAAAAGAATGATTTTATAAAAAAGGAGTGAATAAAAAATTTTTTATGAAGTTGTTTTATTTATTAACCTAGTTAAATATATAGAGTTAGCATAATCTAATTAAAAATGTGATGTATGTATTGTTATATATTTAAAATAAAAAAGCAAATAAAAAAAACAAAAAATCTTCTTGCTTTTTAAAAAAGCACATACTATAATACTTCTCATTCGGTGATTAGCGCAGTCTGGTAGCGCATCTGGTTTGGGACCAGAGGGTCGCAGGTTCGAATCCTGCATCACCGACCATTTGAAAGGCCTCTTAGATGAGGTTTTTTTTGCGTCTAATAAAAAAGAAAAATAAAAAAAACTGTGCCTTATAAAAGGCACTGTTTAAAAAGAATTACTTATTGCACTCTTTTATAAAAGCTAATACTTGCTCTGAATTTGTATCTGGTTTTACTTTCTTTAAAACCTGAACAATCATTCCTTTTTCATCAATTAAATATGATGTACGTACTACACCAAAACTTACCTTACCATAAGCTTTTTTCTCATGCCAAACATCATAAGCTTTAATTGCAACTAAATCTGGATCTGATAATAATAAAATTTTTAGATCATGCTTTGTTGCAAACTTAACATGAGAATCTACACTATCTTTTGATATAGCAATAATAACTGTATTTTCTTTTTCAAATTTTTCTAAATCATTTGAAAAAGCAATAGCTTGTCTTGTACAGCCAGGAGTATTATCTCGAGGATAAAAATACACTACTACCTTCTTGCCTAAAAAGGAAGATAGACTTACATCATTATTATCTTTATCTTTTAAGGTAAAGTCTGGTGCTTTAATATTTACATCTAACATGTTTCATCCCTTAAGAAAATTAATTTATTACCTTTTTCTTCAATAAGTCTAAAGCCTTTATTAAATTTCTTTATCTCATTTAATGTTCTTATATTATTCTTTGCCATATAACGTAAGAATGTACCACGTGCCATCTTACACATAGTACTACGGGATACTAACTTACCATCTTTTTCCATAACAAAGACAATATTAACGACACGACTTTTATCTTCAATTAAAGGTACAACTGAAGCTGCATATTCATCTGATGCAAGATTTACAATTAAATCATTACCTGCATTAAATAATTGTTTAAATGATGATGCCCAGAAAGTATAAAGATTTTCAAAACCATCTACACTTAATTTTGCTTGCATTTCAAGTCTATATTGAATTACACCATCAAAAGGTCTTAAAACACCATATAAGGCAGATAAGATATAAAGATTTTCTTTAAGATAAGACATAGCATCTTCATCTAAAGTTTCTTGAGCTAAAGATGTGTACTGAAGCCCCTTATAAGCAAGTATAGCAGGAGTTCTTTTACAATCTATATGATATCCTTTAAGTCTTTGTATATTTTCATTTACTATATTATCAGATGTCTTATATAATACTTTAAGCTCATCAAAGTTAAGACCTCTAAGTCTTTCAAGGACAGCATGTGCCTTACTTAAAAAAACTGGTTCTTGATATTGAAATTCAAGATTTGTTTCAGCCATTTTTTTAGCTGGTGAGATTATTATTTTCATTAAAATAAACCCTGTACTGTTTTATTAAAAATTCATAATAGAATAAGTACATTATAAATCACTATTTGTTTTATTTATATAAAGATGCGTATTTTTCACATATCAGATTTACATATAGGTAAATCTCTTTTAAATATTTCAAGAATTAACTCTTTAAATCATACTTTAAACTACATTTTATCTCAAATTAAAGATAAAAAATGTGATGTTTTATTAATAGCTGGTGATATATTTGATAATTATACACCTACTTATGAGTGTGAGAGTATTTATTATACTTTTTTAAATAATTTATTTCATATATCAAGCTTAAAACAAGTTATCATCATAGCAGGCAATCACGATAGTGCTAACCTCTTAAAGACAACAGCAAATATTTTAAAGAGTCTAAAAGTATCCATTGTAACAGAAATTAGCTCTGATTTAAATAATGAAATTGTCGATATATATGAGGAAAATAAGCTTGCTTTAAGGGTTTTAGCTGTCCCTTATATAAGAGATAAAGATGTATATTTTAAAAATGCATCTACTTTAAAATTTAACAAAGAACAAGCTTATGCCAATTTTGTGCATGAGCATTACAAAAAACTTACTAATTATGCTTTTGACACTAATAAAGATAATGCACCTATAATAGCTATGGGGCATATGTTTATTACCAATTGCTCTTTAACTGATGATGAAAAACAAAATCATATTGTAGGTCTTTTAGGTGAAATTAGTAAGGATATCTTTGATGAAAGACTATCTTATGTAGCTTTAGGTCATATACATAAGTACCAAGAAATAGTAAAAAATAAAATAGTCTATTCAGGTACACCTATGCCAATGACATTTTCTGAGGCAAAATATGAAAATAAACAAGGTATAGTGCAAATTGATATAGATGCAAATAAAGAAGTACACATAGAACATATAGAAATTCCTGTTGATACTATCTTAATTTCATTAAATGGCACTAAAGATATAATTGAAAGAGAATTAGATAAACTTGCTCTAAATACAGATCTTCAATATATAGTAGAAGTTATTTTAGATGCAAAAGACTACAGTATAGATTTAAGCTCACACTTTAGTGATTATGTACAAAATTATGACAATATAACTATTGCTAAAGTTTGTGATATTTCTATTAACAAAGGTCTTAAACTTTATGAAAGTGAAAATTTTGAATCTACTTTAAATAAATTAAAAGATGTTAATTTTGTTATTGACTCACTTTTAGATAATGCTTTTAAAGAAGATGAAGAGCAAAAACAAAGTGTAAAAGATACCTTTTTTGAACTCTTAACTATTATGCAAGAGCAAGATAATAATATACATAAATAGTCATTGTGATGATTGCATTGTTATTTAAAAAAAATAGTTATGCCTTATGTAAAACAACGTAAATATCACATTAACTAAATAAAACTTATAGGTAATTTTATGAAGATTTTAAAATTAGAATTTAGTAATATTAATTCACTTAAAGGACATCATTTTATAGATTTTACAGATAGTGCTTTTACAGAAAATAGTATCTTTGCTATTACTGGTAATACAGGCTCTGGTAAAAGTACTATCTTAGATGCTATAACTTTAGCACTATTTCACAAAACAGCACGTACTAACTCAATTAGTGATAAAACTAATGAAATTATGACTAAGGGTACTTTTTTTTGTGAATCACACTTAACTTTTGAAATTGCTAATAGTATATATATAGCATCCTTTAAACAAAGAAAAAAACAAAGGGTAAAAAAAGGTAATACCTCTATATTTGAAACAAAAAAAGTAACTTTAAGTGAAATTGATAAAATAACTAATGAAGTAAAAGTTATTTCTGATAAAAATAAAGATTGCTTGGCTATTATAGAAGATAAAACAGGTCTTAACTTTGAACGTTTTACTCGTGCTGTTATGCTCTGTCAGGGCAATTTTGCAAGCTTTTTACATGCAGATAAAAGTAATAAAGTTGCCATATTAGAAAAACTATCTGATACCAAAAAATATAATGATATTTCAACATTTATCTTTGAATATCATAAAAAAGCAGAACAAGATATAAAAAATCTTCAAGATGAACTACAAGCATTTACCCTATTAAGTAATGATGATCTTATAGCCTTAAATGAAGAAATAACATCTTTAGAGGCAAATAAAAATTCCATTAATATAAAGATTAATAAATTAAGAGAGGATGAAAATAATAAAAAAAGATTTAATGAACTTATAAACAATAAAAATCAAATACTTTTAGAGGAAAACAATCTAAAAGATAGATTTGCTTTAGAGGATATTAATACACTAAAACTTAAAAAAGCTAAAAGTGCTAATGAAATTAATGCCTTTAAACAAACTCTTATGGAGTTTACAAAAAATATATCTAAACAAGAAAAAGATAAAAAAGAAAATGAATCTACATTAATAGCTCTTTTTAATGAAAGAGATAATATACAAAAATCTTTAAAAGATGCTAAAGATTCATATGAGCAAATTAAAGATAAAAATAAAAAAGAACAAGATCTAATAACTAAAGCAAGTTTTTTAGATGAAGAGATAAAAAAGACATCTTGTGAGAGAAAGAGCGTCTTAGACTATATAAATAAAGAGTCTAAAAATTTAGATGATAAAAATAAAGAATATGATGACTTTAATCACGATTTAGAGTCTAAAAAGCTCGATCTTTCTCATAAAAAAGAACTTTTAGCAAAGCTTAATCTTGATGTAAGCGATATAACACAAAATAACTCTAATATTAATAATGCTTTTACTAACTTAAAAGATAAAGCTCTTAGTGCTAATAATAATGTAGCTCAAATTGAATCTTTAAATAAAGAGCTTTTATCTTTAGATAAGACATTACAAGAACAAAATGAGTTATGTATTGCTCTTACACATGAAAAAGATTTAAAACAAAAAGAATTAGATGATGCTATATCTTCTTTTAAGGGACAAAACTTTTTAAGTATAGATGAAATATATACTAAAAAAGAAGAACTTAATAAAAAACAAAATACCATAAAAGAATTGCAAAAAAATAATAAACTTTTTGCAAAAAACATAAGTTCATTTATTGAAAATATAAATATTTATATAGCTCATAATAAAAATTTAGAACATTTAAAAAGAGAATATATAGATATCTCTTCACATATAAAAACAACAGATGCTTTAGTTACAAGCATACAAAATGAGATACAAAATCAAAATATTATTAAATCTCTAAAAGAGCATAGAAATAGTCTTTTAGATAATACACCCTGCCCTTTATGTGGTAGCTTAGATCACCCTTATTGCATCAATAATGTAGATAAAAGCTTAAATAATGATTTAGAAAATACACTAAAAAATACCAAAAAAGATTTAGATAATCTTAATTACAAATTAACAACTTTAAATAAAGATATTAGTAAAGATGAAGAGAGAAATTTATCTTTACAAAAAGATATAAATGCTTTATATAAAGATCAAAAAGATTTTCTAAATCAAGATCTAAATTCTTTATCTATAGGCTTATATATAGAAAATATCTTTAATCTTCTTGAAAAAGATATAGATATTGCTTTTAATGCTTTTAATAAATTAGATGACTTTAATGCTCTTTTAATACAAGAACAATGTAAAAATAATCTAACTAATATCAACAATATGTATAAAGATTATTTAAATGAACTTGCTCTTGAAATCAAAACTTTTGATACTAATATCAAAACAATAAATGAATTTAATTTAAAAGAAAAAAGTCTTTTAAAAGAAATTAAAACTATAGAAAATAAAATAAATAGTATAAAAGAACCTCTTTTATCTATAGAAAAACAAAATGAAAGAGCAAAACAAAATATTGAACATCTAAACGCTACTTTAAAGCAAAATAAAGATGAGATTTATAAGATATTACATGTATTTTTAGAAAATATCTTTAATAGATATACACTATCTTTATTTAAAGATAATAAAGAACTATTTAGCTCTTTTATTAAAGATAAAGATAGTACCTTATCTTTTGATAATTTAGACTATGATAATAAAGATATAAAAAATCTTATAAAGTCTTATACAGCATCTTTTAAGAACATAAACTCTAAGTGTTTTAAAAAAGACAATATCGATCTTTTATTGTCATTTTTAAATAATTATAAAGATTTTAATGCTTTTGATGCTTTACTTTTAATGTGTGAAAATACTAAAAACACTGCTTGTGACTTTTTAGACACTCTTAAAAAGACTTTTATTAACCTTAATAAAGATATAGAAAATAGTGACATAAACATTAATACTTTATCTTTAAATAAAACCTCTATCTTAAATGCTATTGTACAAATTAAAACTACCTTAGATGAGAAAAAGTCAAACTTAACTAAGTTAGATAATATGTTACAAGAGACAAAAGATAAACGTTTTAAAACTTTAAATGTTATTGATCTAAAATCTTATAAAAATAAGATAGACTTAGACTTAAAAAATAAAGAAGATGAAGTTTTACTTTTTGAAAATAAAAAGATAGAGATAAATGAAAATATAGCTCGTTGTAAGAGCAATATAGATGGAGCTATAAAGTATATAAAAGATACTACTCCTTTTAAAGAAAATGCTGAAAATGATATTAAAAAGCTTTTAAAAGAAAACTCATTTAATACTATACATGATATAGATGAGTTTTTATTAAGTAAGGATGAATTTATAGCTCTTGAAGAGGAAATATTATTTATTAAAGATAAGAAAAAAGAGTTAAAGTTTAAATTAAATAATTTAGATGAAAATATTTGTGCTCTTGAAAAAAGTATTGATACAAATAGAGAACTTGAAAGTTTTTCAAGTGAGATTACAAAATTAGAGCAAGATATTGAGGAGATAACTACTAAAAAAATGGAGATATCTCATAAAATAAATGCAGATAAAGAGCTAAAAAGTAAAAATAGCGATGTTTTAGCTAAATTAGATAATGCTAAAGCTAAATTTAAAAATATAGCTATATTAAACGATCTTATTGGCTCTAAAAGTGGCGAAAAGTTCTCTTTATTTGTGCAAACTCTAAGTTTAAATTACATTATAAAACTTGCAAATCTTGAGCTTAACAAGTTAACTAATAGATATATTCTTGTAAATCATGATAATGAAAGTTTAGATTTTGATGTTATTGATAGATATAGAGGTAATATACAAAGATCGTCTTCTAATTTATCAGGTGGTGAAACCTTTTTGGTTTCTTTAGCCTTAGCTCTTGCTTTATCTAAGATGGCAAGCCAAAAAATTCAAATTGACAGTCTATTTTTAGATGAAGGCTTTGGTACATTAGATGATGAAACATTAAGTATAGCTTTAGGTGCTTTAAATTCTATGCGAACAGAAGGTAAGCTCATTGGTATTATTTCACATGTAGCTAAACTTAAAGAAAATATCAAAACTCAAATTGAGGTAAAACAAAATGGTGATGGAACATCAAAGCTTTATTTAAACGATAAGAAATTATCAGATTAGAAAAAAGCCCTCTTTTTTTACTTATAAGAGGGCGTTTTTTTTAAATATAACCTTTTTTATGTTGAATAATAGTAATAAGACTTTGTGCTATAACAGAGAGGGCTATAAGTAATATACCTACATAAAAATAAACATCAACTTCATGGGCTTCATTTAAAAAGATAAAAGCAATTAAAATGCTATAAATTGGTTCTAGGTTAAAGCTTAAATTTATAGTAAAAGCACTTATCATTTTAGATGAGTCAAGTTGTAAGAGATAAAGTCCTACTGTACAAAAAGATGCTAGACAAAATAATAAAGTAAAGTCCATAGTATTGCCAATAAACTCATCTATAGAGAAAAAATATGTATAGATAGGTGCTAATATAAGAAGCAATAAGAAAACACCTATTAACTCAAAAAAGAAGATTATTCTTGTATCAAATGAATTTACTAAACTTTTATTTATAACTAAAAATACTGATGCTAAAAAAGCACCTATAAGACCTACAATAATACCAAGTCTATAAGATGAGTCAAAACCAAAGATGACAGCAACACCTAATATAGCAGCAAAAGCAAAGAGTAAATCTAATTTTGAAAACTTATGTTTTAAAACTATAGGTTCTAAAATAGCTGTAAAAAATCCCATTGCAGATAAAGTTACAACGCCTATAGATATATTAGAAAGTTTAATTGATCCATAAAAGAAGAGCCAATGTATACCTAAGATACAACCTGCTAAAAGATAGCTTCTTATAAATTTAACAGGAGGTAATTTAAATTGTTTTTTAAAGTGTAAAAGTAAAAATAAAAGGCAAATTGCTATAAAGGAACGATATAGACTTAAAACAAAGGAGTCAAAACTAATTAATTTACCAAAAACACCAGTAAGACCACCAAATAAAATAGCAATATGCAATTTTAAAAAAGCAACTTTCATAGAGAGCCTATAGATAAAAAGAAAATTTGAGTGCTATTGTACTTAAATAGTTATATAAAGAGTATATAAATATTATCTATTTTGTATAAATATGAAAGTAATTAACTTAAAAGACTGATATTTTTGATTAAAGTGCATTTTTAAAAGTAAAGCTTGTTACAAGATTTATTAAAATTACATATATATTTAGCATTATATATACAGTTAGAAAATTTATTTTATAGATTTATAATCCTAAAAAATGTGTAATCTAATATCATAAGATAATAGGATATATTGATTTCTTTCTTATTTTAGATAAGTTTTTATTAGATAATAATCTAAAATCTATTGACTATATAAATATAGATTGCACCATTTTGGAATGAAAATAATTTTCTTTTTTTACTACATAATTGATTATTAAAGAATTCTTTAAAATGCTAGGATTTTTTTAAGTGCATATAATTTAAATTTAACATTTTCTTTACAATTTCATATTAGAATATGTAAAAAAAAGAATTGAATAAAAAACATATTAACATTACATAAACTCAAATCAAGGAAAATGATTTGAGTTTATTCTTTTTGGCAAAATAAATTTAATTTTTTTTAAATAACTTTTTTCTAAAACTATTAAAAATCCCATATATAAGAAGATTATTACAAACTCCCTTTTTTGTAGCTTTTAACTAAAACAATAACTTTTTTTACTAAAAAATGGATCTTTATTGTGCAAAACCTGTCTATTTTAGTGAAAAATATACTTTTAAAAGTATTTTCTTTTTTATATTTTGCAATACATAAAAATTTATGTTCTAATATATGCAATGTAAAGAGTTGGTGCATTTTACATTTTAATTTGCTTATATGTAATAATTGCACCCCTAAATTTTGTTACAAACTTTAATTTAAAAGTAACAAATTATAAATAAAGGTTTTTAAAGAAAAATAATATTCTATATAACCTATTTTTGTTTAATGTTTACTTAGGAAGAACACAAATGAAAACTTTGTCATTTCGAGATATCATGTTATTGGGTATGACAAACTTTGCCTTGTATGTTGGTGCAGGAAATATCATATTCCCTCCTTTTATAGGTATGCAGTCAGGTTCTAGCGTTTTTACAGCTGCTATTGGTTTCTTATTAACAGGTGTAGGTCTTCCTGTTATTGCAGCTATTGCTCTTGCTCGAGTTGGTGGTGTACTTCAAGAAATTACAGCTCCTATCGGTTTAAAATTTGGTATGGTTATGATTGTCCTTTGTTATCTTGCAATTGGACCTTTCTATGCAATTCCAAGAACAACTACAGTAGCTTATGAGCTTGCAATTCATCCATTCTCATCAGGTGCTGATTTCCTACTAATATTTAGTATCTTATACTTTATATCTGCAGCATTATTTGCTCTATATCCAGCTAAGATCTTAGATACTGTAGGTACATTCTTATCACCTGTTAAGATTCTAGCTCTATTTATATTATGTATAACAGCATTATTTGTAGCACCAGGTGATCCTATTGATGGCATTGAACCATTTAAATCACATGCTTTCTCTCAAGGTATTGTTAATGGTTATCTAACCTTAGATACTCTAGCATCACTTGCTTTTGGTACTGTTATTGTGCAAGCTATTAGATCACGTGGTGTTGAAAACAATAGTTCTATAACTAAATATGCAACAATTTCAGGTTTAATGGCAGGTACTGGTTTAATCTTCATCTATGTTTGCTTATTTAAGTTAGGTAATACATCTTATGTACTTGCAAGTAAAGCTACTAATGGTGCTGAAATATTAAGTGCATATGTTCACTATTGCTTTGGTAATGCAGGTAATATCTTCCTTGCTGTATTAATTATCGTTGCATGTTTAGTAACAGCTATTGGTTTAACATGTGCATGTTCTGCATACTTCTGCAAAATTACAGGTTGGAGCTATAAGAAGTTTGTTATAGGTATTGCGTTATTCTCATGCTTTATCTCAAACTTAGGTTTAACTCAATTAATTAAATTCTCTGTTCCAGTTTTAATGACTGTATACCCTGTATTTGTTGTATTAGTGTTTGCTTCATTCTTTAAGCCACTATTTAATAACTCAATCTTTGTTGTAGCACCAACTACTATCCTATCTTTACTATTTGGTATAGTTGATGGCTTTAACGCAGCTGGTATAGCTTTATTACCTGAGTCAGTAACAAATAATTTACCACTATTTTCATCAAATCTTGCATGGTTACTTCCTTGTATAGCTTTAATGATAGTGCTAGCTTTAATTGATAAAGTAACAAATAAAAAAGTAGCTTAGTTTTAAATTAGTAAATAACCTTTAAAAGAGATATCCGTCAAAAGATATCTCTTTTTTTATACAAAAATATATATAGTTAATAACTATATAAAATATATAATATATAAATAATACTTTTGTAGTTCATGATATTTTTGTTTTATTACAAAAAAAATAATACTTTCTCTTATGTAAAAGAACATAAATATCATATATACTACTTTTGTTTAATTAAAACTCTTTTTAAGAGATTATATAAATATAAAATAATAGTCATTGTGACTTATTACATAGTTAATTCAAATAACATATTGCTTTCTTATATAGAAACAATGTATTAACTAAAATGTATAACTTTATATTTATATAATAATCTATATGATCTTGTAGAAGATGGGAGTATAACTTATATGTTATATAAAAATATAATTGTTATTGGTTTTGGTTCTATATCAAAACAAGCTTTTAATATAGTAAAAGATTACTTTAAAGAAACTCATGTAGAATATATAGCAAGTGCATATACATTAAAGGTAGAGGAAAAAGAAAAGTTAGATACTCTTTTTAACTCACTTGAAAATAACCTTATTATAAGTGTTAATAACTTCTATATCTTTCAAGATGAGTGTATAAATAAAAATACAATTATAAATTATCATAACTCCCTACTACCTAAACACAAAGGTACAAATGCCCATGTTTTTGCTATTTTTGATGGCGATGATAAAACTGGTATAACATGGCATATGGTTATAAAAGAAGTTGGTAAAGGATCTATTATATATAGTGCATCTTTAAATATAGAAAAAGATGATACTGCTATATCTTTAATAACTAAACAACAAAATTTAGCTTTAGATAGTTTAAAATTGGCTTTAGATAATTTAGCTAATAAAAAATTTACAAAACAAGATCCTTTAATTAAAGGAAGTTTTCATAAAAGATCAGATTTACCTAATAATGGTATTTTTGATACAAACTTCGATTTTAATAAAATGTGTCTTTTCTTACGTGCAATGGATTGTGGTCGAGGTATTTTTAGAGCATTTCCTCTTCCTAAGATTCAAATTA
>JARHZF010000146.1 GCA_029258325.1 Anaerobiospirillum sp.
AAAACGTAATATTACAATATGCTAATATTAAACTTAAGACTTTATATAACAAAATGCTCAAAAATAATATACTCACTATTTATAATTTAAGTCTTTATGATAACAAATCCCTCTTTCTTTTATATAAACTAAACTCCACTATCTTCTCTAATAAAGCAGGCTCCCCCTCCCTACACAGACAAAATCAAAACAAACTTGAAATAAACACAGATAACTTAGCTAAAGTCTTTTATGAAAACAATGTAACTTTAAAAGACTTATATAATTCTTATAAAAAAGAAGCTATTGATAATAATAACCCCTTTCTCTTTAAACACTTTCTCTCGCCATATAAATAAAAAACAACAAGAATTTTTCACAAAACTAAAAGATACCTCCCTATCCCTCACTCACATTTATGGCGAATACATAGAACTAGACTTTGCCAGAACAAAACTTCAAACCATAGATACTAATTCACAAGTTGTCTTCTACATTATATTCGTCGCAACATGGTCAGCTAGCGGCTATACCCATACCTACTTACTCAAATCTAAAAATCAACAAGAAACCTTTAATGCCATCTTATACACCTTAAAAGAATTTGCTTGCCTCCCTAAATACTTTAAAGTAGATAAAGCTAAAATCTTCATCAAACACACAAAAAAGAAACTATATATAATGAAAACTTTTTAAATTTATGCAATGAACTTGATATTCTCCCTTTTGCCTGCTCTATAGGCTACCCTACCCACAAAAGCCACGTTGAAAAAGCAGTAAACCTTATAACCTCAAAGTTCATACCTATTTACCAACACGATACTAAAGGCACACATAAAGAACATTGCACACGCTTTAATAAGCTTATTCATAAATATATAAATACTCTAATTATAAAAAACATGTACAGAACTTTTTACAAAATTTGAAAAAAACCTCAAAACCTTTAGTTAAATTACCAACATCTCACAAAGAAATAAAAAAACTACCATATAAAAATCAATAATACTGAATACTCTGTCCCTTTTTCTAATAAAGAAGTTACTGTCTTAATTTATTGCCATCATATAGACATTTTCTTTAAAAATACCTTTATTACTAGCCATCATCTCTCAAACTCACAACACAAAATAACTAATTTAGAACATATGCAAAACCATCATATTGCTTATGTAAAAAATGATAAAATCATAAAAGAACTTCGCCTAAAGCTAGGCAATGCTCCAAACTTCTCTTAAAACTTGTTGAATTAAAATTAAGTAAAGACTTTACAAACTTTACCTTACAAGAAGAATTACATGACTTTATCATTTATGTAAATAAAGAGACAAACAAAATTATGATGAACTTAGCTCTTTATGACACAATAAAAAGTAATGATTTAAGCCTTTATACCTATATAGCTTTAATTAAAAAAGAATTTAAAGATAAAGTTATGCTTTTTTAGATACGCATCTAACTTAGACAAATAAAAAAGGTAAGACCTTCTTTTTAGAGAAAACCTTACCTTTAATATAGATGTATCATAATTTTGCTTTACTAGATTAATAAAGCATTTGCTTTCTAAATATGACCTCATCAATTCATACAAAGTTCAAAGTTCAAGATAGAGGAGAACTTTTATACTAAAAAAATTAATTTTAAATAAATATCCCTGAATAAAGAATGTTTATTTAACCTATTAATTATCGCATACTTTCAAAATTTCTTTAGCCTTTTTATAAAATTAAATCTAAAAATAATAAAAAAAGCCCCTTTTTTAATCCTTATCTTAACAAATGTATGACTAAAGTATAATTTGACAATTTTGCCCTCCCTCTAAAATCTCATTTTTAAATAAGTAGATTAATTTAAAATAAATACCTATTTTTAATTTTATTTTAATTCTTTATTTTTTAAGATTAAATAATTAACACCTATGTTTTTTAGATTATAAACAATAAAATGTCTTATATTTTTAGTGTGAACTTTATTATACAAAAGCTTTATATAGCATTTTTTGCTTTCATTTCTGAAAATTACCTAAATTTTTACTTTGTAAATTATAAGCTTTCATTTTTGAAAACACTTTCATTACATTTTTGTTAAGTATTTTAAACTAAACTATATTTTATAGCTAAATATACATAATTTTACTTTCTTTACATATGTAAGCTTTTTTAAGTACATTTAATAATACTTAAAAGCTATATTTGAAAATTCTTTATAAATATCTAATTTTAAATTTAAATAAGATTTTTTATTTTAAATATTAGTATCTAGTATAGTTCACCCTTTTATAGAAACTTTTAAAATAAATCTAAATCTTTTAACACATAAAATTTTATAAAAACATATAGTTCTTATATATAAATAGCTTTATTATATTTAAGTCTCTTTTTAACTTTGCTTACTATTTAAATAAGCTTTTACTAAAATGCTTAATACTTTCTTCTATAAAATTATTTAGTAAAATCCGCTTTTAAATAAGTTACTTATAGATAAATTGATATAGACCATAAAAATATACTATCTACTTTTGCTCTTTTATCTATATAACTAAACATCTATTTGTAAATATCAACCTTTATAAAATTAGTAGCTAAAGTAAATCACAACTATGTTCATCTCACATAATTAACTCATACTCTCTTAAAAGCTTTTATTAAGCTCTATATACTTACACTGCTTAACCCCCTTTTACTTATTTAAATAAAATACATAGCTTTTTAAAACTATATTAAAGCCCTCTCTTTATTACTACACTCCTAGTACATAGAACTTAAACTTGCACATAAGTTACAGAAGATAAAATGATCTTTTATTTAATGCTAACTTAATCATGTCTATTTAGCCCCTCATATTTAGACTGTCTTAACTAATAAGCTAAGCTTTTTGTCTTAGTGTCTTAATAAGATCATTACTGTAAAACTTCTATTTAGTAAGAGAAGACTTTTAAAATAAAGTACATGCTTTGTTTTAGTTCTTATTTGTACAATTTGTTATAGGTATTTATGTCAAGATAAAGTTTTAAATAGAAAGTTTATGGGGAAAGATAAGTGCCTCTAGGGTGAGGCAATGCTTTTTGAAGCTTACAACCTAATGTATAGAATATTTTTCTAGTAAGCTTAAATACTCTTGCTTTAATTGAACTTTACCATCACAAATATCAACAATATCCTTTTTACTCATTAACTCTAATGCTTTTTTGATAGGTGATGGTAATACCTCAAAATCTAATTCCTCTCCATAAGAAATTCTTTCAATTATTTTCTTAAACTCACTCATATCTACATCTAGTAAATCATTTCTTGTGATGGAATATAAATTTTTCTTTAAATTTTCCATAATAAAAACATAATCTTTAATTTGATTTACTTCATGACAATAATCATCCAAATTAAATTCTTTATATGCTATATCTTTTATAACATTACTCTTATCATAAAGAGATTATTATTTGATGTGATGTTTTAACTTCATTTGAAATCATATGAAATAGTGTATATCTTCTAAATTTGTAGAATTTTTTCTATCTCCTTACAAAGATATAGTGAATAACAAGGATTTGATTTATTAATATAGAAAAATCGATTTTTATCTTGTGATGAGACATTTTCAAGAATATTATTTAGATATCCTCTTTCTTGAATAGGAGGTTAAAATAATTGCATCATTTGTACTTATCAACAATTTAACCCCTGCATGCTTATTAAGTTAATAGTAATTAGGTACAAGTGCCTCTAGTGTGAAGCACTTAGTAGAACTATTTTTATCTAAATCTCTATTTAGCTATTATCTAAAAAGTAAATAGCCATCTCTTAATCTTATACATTTATTTTACTTCTTTT
>JARHZF010000080.1 GCA_029258325.1 Anaerobiospirillum sp.
ATGACAAACCTACAAATCAAAATATCTATGCACTATGTGATGTAGATAAGAGATTTTTTAGTGAAACAATGTATGAGCTAGAACTCTCTAGTGCCTCAAGTACAGAAAACGATCCTAATTGGGAAAAGGAATATTATAGATATAAAATATAAAAATAATTAAAAAGGATGCTATCTACTTTTTAGTAGATAGCATCTTATCTATACAAATAAATTTATATATGAAATAGATATGTATGAAGGACAAAGAATAATGCTAATTAAAAAAGACTATTTTATCTTCTTTAATAAAAATTAAAGCATAAAAACAGAGTGTTATATTTAGAAAATATTATCTTTATTATTTTTAAATAAAAGTATTAGTATTTTATTACTAGGTCTTTATAAAAAATGCAAATATGGCATAATGTGCAGACTTTATATTTAAATATATAAAATATAATAAGAGATATACTTATGCTGTTTTAAGTATTTTTTATCTATAAAATAATTACTTATCTTAATTTATTTACAAAATATCTTTATAAGTAAATTTTGGCATAAATGTTGTATATTTCTTAATATATAAAAGATATTAGGCAACGTTTGCCTAGATTATCTAAAAGATTTATTTTTGAGGTGTGATATGCCTATTTCTTTAACAGATTCAAAAAATACAAACGTACTAAGTGCATTAGGCGTAACTCCAGAGAATAATTTATCTAGGGGTAGAGATGGCATGCAAGCTCGTGATGTACCATCTGGATATGTAGAAAACAATCAAAACTTTAGTGCAAGAGATAAGATAAATGGCGGTAAAGTAGACGCTGGTGAAGTTGTTGAAAAAGCTAAGAAACAAGTTTTAGGTCAAGAAGATTTTTTAAAATTATTAACAACTCAGCTTGCACACCAAGATCCAACACAACCTGTTGATAATAATCAAATGGTGACACAAATGTCACAATTATCAATGGTAGAAGGTTTAACTACAATTAATACATCAATGAAAGATGTTATTAATGCTGTGTCATCAAGTTCAGCACTATCTGCATCATCTCTTGTTGGTCGTTCTGTTCTTGTTGATTCAAAGGTTGGCTTCTTTGATGGTCAAAACCCAATGACTGCAAAAATTAATGCAGGTGATGGTTACTCTGACATTAAGATTGTTGTTAAGGATTCAGCAGGTAATATTGTTGATGAATATACAACAAAGGGTGGTAAGGGCTTTATGGACTTTGCTTGGAGTGGTGATAAGGGTAATGTTGATCCTGATGCTCCACCAAAACCAGAGGAAGGTGCAGGTGGTCAAACCAAACCTACAGCTCCAACTGATAAAAACCCAGGTCAAGGTGGTGATGCAAATCAAAATCAACCAACTACACGTGCAGGTGATGCAAAACCTGAGGGTTCAAAACCAGAGGGTGATAAGCCTTTAACAGAGAAGTATCCACCTGGCATGTACTCAATTGAGGCATTTGGTCTTGATGTTAATACAAATCAACAAGTTCAATTACCAGTTGCAATGTACTCAGTAGTAGGTTCTGTAACCTTAGGTAAGACTCCATCAGATACAATTCTAAATCTAATTGGCTTTGGTGAAGTTCCTCTTGATAAGATTAAAGAAATCGGTCTATAAGATTTCTTATATTGATTGGCATAGCAAAAAGCTATGCCAATTAATTGACAAAATAAAAAACTCCCCACAAATCTCTCCAAAATCCCTTAAAAATCATCTTAAAAAATCATTTAAAATCAATTAATTAACCTTAACATATTTCATTTGGCATAAGCTGTGCTATTACCCTGTAAAGCCTATTTATTCGGAGGTTTTATGGATAAGCTTTTATGGGTTGCAATGTCAGGTGCTAAAGAAAATTTTAATAGCCTTGCAGTAAGATCAAACAACCTTGCAAACTCAAATACAGCTGGTTTTAAAGCTGATATGGAAAACGCACGTGCAATGTCTGTTTTTGGAAATGCGTACCCAACTCGTGCTTTCGCTATGACTGAAAGACCAGGTTATAACATGGAAAGTGGTGCTATACAGACAACTAATAATCCATTAGATATAGCTATTAAAGGTCGTGGTTTTTTAGCTGTAAGTGATGCACAAGGACAAGAGGCTTATACTAGATTTGGTTCTCTAATGATTGACCAAGATGGTGTATTAAAAACTAATGCAGGTCAAGATGTTTTAGATGAAAATGGAACTCAAATCGTTCTTCCTATGCCTTTAGATAGCGTCGCAATTAATGAAGATGGTGTTATTACAGGCAGACCTCAAGGTGCAACAATGGATGTGGTTGAACAATATGCAACTATTAAGTTTGTAAATCCAAACATCCAAGATATTGAAAAGGGTTATGACGGTTTATTCCGTAGAATTGATGGCCAAAATGAAGTACAAGATCCTAATGTAAGAATTATATCTGGTGCAACAGAAGCCTCAAACGTAAACCCTGTCGAAGAATTGACAAGTTTAATTAGAATCCAACGTGCTTATGATACTCAAGTAAAATTGATGGAAACAGCAAGCCAAATGGATCAAAATCAAAATACATTATTAAAGTATAATTAATAAGGGGAGTTTTCTATGATACCAGCATTATGGATAAGTAAAACTGGATTAGACTCACAACAAACAAATATTTCAGTTACATCAAATAATCTAGCAAACGCCTCTACTGTAGGTTACAAAAAGAGCCGTGCAGTATTCCAAGATTTACTATACCAAAAGATAAATCAACCTGGCGGTAGATCAAATGCTAACAATAACCTACCAGAAGGTTTAATGTTAGGTGCAGGTTCTAAGGTTGTTGCTACTCAAAAGAATTTTAAACAAGGTGAAGTTGTAACTACTGACAATACCTTTGATATTATGATTCAAGGTAGAGGCTTCTTTGAAATTGAGATGCCAGATGGTTCAACTGCTTATACAAGAAATGGTCAGTTCACCAAGAATGAAGAAGGTACTTTAGTAACTCCAGATGGTTTACCATTACTACCTCAAATTCAAGTTCCAGAGAATGCAACAGGTATTACTATTGCTCAAGATGGTACTGTATCTGTACAAATAGCAGGTGATCCTCAATCACAAGATTTAGGTCAAATTACTATTACAGATTTTATTAATCCATCAGGTCTAGAGCCAATTGGTCAAAACCTATACCTAGAAACAGGTGCATCAGGTGCTCCTTTACAAGGTATTGGTGGTCAAGATGGTATGGGTGTTGTTCGTCAAGGTATGCTTGAAAGCTCAAATGTTCAAGTTACAGAAGAATTAGTTGATCTAATTCAAGCACAAAGAGTTTATGAAATGAACTCTAAGGTTCTAACAACTGTAGACGAAATGATGGGTTCATTAATTTCATCAGTTTAATGGTGAAAGGGAGTATTCATGAAAGTTAATCACTTACTAATAGCTTTAGCTTTTGGTACAGTTATTCAAGGATGTTCAACTGATTTAGGTCCATTTCCAGACGACCCAAATTACGCACCTGCTATGCCAGAGGAAGATTTGACATCAGCTACTCCTACAGGTAGTTTGTTTAATCCTTATTCAACTAATAATGGATTATATACAGATACCAAAGCTCACAAAGTAGGTGATTTAATTTCAGTTGAATTATATGAAAGAACTCAAGCCCAAAAAGGTGCTGCTACTAATTTAAATAAATCAAGCTCAGCTGAGATAAATCCATTTATGGTAGGTGGCAGAGCTATTACTGCACATGGCTATGATACCTCAATTGGTATGAGTGGCTCTACAGATTTTAAAGGATCATCTAAAGCTAATATGTCAAATAGCTTATCAGGTCAAATTTCTGTCAGTGTGGTAAAAGTACTTGCTAATGGTAATTTAGTAGTACGTGGTGAGAAATGGCTTACCTTAAATAATGGCAATGAGTATATAAGATTATCAGGTATTGTTAGATCTGAAGATGTAACATCTGATAATACTGTATCTTCTCAAAAGATTGCTAATGCAAGAATTCAATATTCAGGTACTGGCGATTTTGCTAATACTCAAGAACGTGGATGGTTATCTAAGTTCTTTAACAGTGCCTTTAATATTTTCTTCTAAATTCATTTAGGAGATATAAATGAATAAAAAAATGTTCAAAAGTATAGCTCTTGCTTTAACTATATTTACATCTTTATTTGCAGCTACCAATGTACAAGCTGCAAGATTAAAAGATATGGCTTCAGTTGAGGGTGTACGTGCAAACCAACTTACAGGTTATGGTCTTGTTGTAGGTTTGTCAGGAACTGGTGATAAAAACAATGAATTTGGTTCTCAAAGTTTTAAATCAATGTTAAATAACTTTGGTATTAAAGTTCCTGAGAATACAAATTTAAAGATTAAAGACGTATCACCTGTAGTTGTTCATGCAGAATTACCTCCTTTTGCAAAACCAGGTCAAAAGATAGACGTAACAGTATCTGCAATTGGTGAAGCAACAAGTTTACGTGGTGGTAGCTTAGTTCAAACAGTTTTAAAAGGTATTGATGGCAATATCTATGCTGTAGCTCAAGGTTCCTTAGTTGTAGGTGGTTTAGGTGTTGAGGGTAAAGACGGCTCTCGCGTAATTATAAACACACCAACAGTAGGTAGAATTGCAAATGGTGCTATAGTTGAACGTGAAGTTCCAACTTCTTTTGCAAGCTCAGATGATGTTGTTTTTAACCTAAATAGACCTGACTTTACATCAGCTCGTAATGTTGCAAATGCTATTAATGGTTTATTTGGTGATAATACAGCAATAGCACAAGATGCTGTATCAATACGTGTTCTAGCTCCTCGTGATCCAACTCGTCGTGTTGAGTTCTTATCAACTCTTGAGAATTTAAACATAGATGAAGGTCAAGATTTAGCTAAGATTGTAGTTAATTCAAGAACAGGAACTATTGTTATAGGTAGCAACGTTAAGTTAAAACCTGTAGCTGTAACGCATGGTGGCTTAACAGTTACTGTTAATGAAGATTACGATGTATCTCAACCAAATAGTTTCTCTGAAGGTCAAACAGTTGTAACTCCAGACTCAAGCATTCAAGCTACAGAAAAACAAGGCAAGATGTTTAAGTTAGATACTGGTGCAACCTTAGATGATTTAGTACGTGCTATAAATGAAATAGGTCTAGCTCCTGGTGATTTAATGTCAGTGCTAGAGGCTTTAGATAAAGCAGGTGCTATTGAAGGTCAATTAGTAATCATCTAGTTAAAGATTTAAAATAAAAAACTTTAGGTAAAAGAGTTCCTTTTTAGGGACTCTTTTTTTAATGGTTATTTACAATAACAGTAGTACGAGCAGGCATAGTTATAGTTTTGCCTTTTAACAATTCATTTAAAAATTCTTTAAAAAACTTATCTGTATTTTTATTAAGACCATAAGAATGTACAGATAAATTTTCCTTAGATAAAAGTGTATAAAGTCCCTCAAGACCTTCCCCATGATCTGTTCTTCTTATATTTTTACCAGATAAAGGTATAAGTAAATTTTCTTTAGTATCCTCATAATTAGAGCTAAGTTCACCTTTATTTTGAAAATACATAGAGGCAAATAGAGGGAAGAGCATAGAACCTTGTTCTAATTTCATAGCTTGACGAGATGCATTAACAAAGACAATAGAAAATCTATTATCAAACATTCTAATATAAGCAAAGTAAGCACCACCTGATGCTATAAAAACTAATGTACCATTAGTTAGAGCTGTATTATGTCTACGCATAAAAGCAAGCTCTTGCATAGCTTTTTGTACTTTAGAGGAGTAAATAGATACTTTATGTTCTTTTAAGGCTAAAAAAGGAATAGGGCTATGTTCTTTTATATCATTTTCAACAATAGTGTCTCCAAGTTCACTACCCTGATAAATACAAGGAATACCACGCCATGTATACAGAACAGCTAAAGCTGCAAGATATAGTGATTTTTCTCCATTTAAAATGGTATAAAAACGACTAAGCTCATAATTATCAAGTTGATTTATAAGGCAAAGTTTTATTTGTTGAGCTAAACCTACAGCATAGTTTTCACAAGTACGACGTAAGTCCTCACCAGTATATGCAATAGGTTCACCATCCATTGTTACACCACCAAAAAAGGCACGCATAGGAGCTGTAAACCCAATAGTATTAATACCACCATCTAAATTTGTATCTGTAGTTAAAATATGGCGAGCATCTGATACAAAGTGTCCTAACATAAGACAATCTGGATGTACTTCTCTTGCACTTTTACATAGCTTTTCAAGTCTTTTGAAATTATTTTTAGAACTTCCTTTATCACCAATTTGATTAGCACTATCTATAATCCATCCATCAATACCATAAGGTAGTCTTAAATAGGTTTTAACAAAACTATTTTTACCTTTATACATAAAAAGACGCACAGAGCGAGATGCGTAATTTAATTTAACATTATTTGATCTATTACGTGCATAACAACATTCACCATTATCTTTAAAGGTATAGTAATTTCTATAAGGTGAATCTTTATGATGAAGAGAACCTATACGTGTTGTATCAAATCTATCAAACCAAGGGTGATTATCTGATGTATGATTGAAAGTTCCATGCAATAAAATTCGCATATTATAACCAAAACTTTCTTTTCTAAGTCTCTTTAGTGCTCCATTACCACCTAATTTTTCATCAATTAAATGATAATCTTCAGTATCAAACTTTATAGCAGAATTTGATTTGAAAATAGGAAGTAAATAAAGACCATCAAAACCCATTTCATTTAAATAAGGAAGCATTTTACAAATGCCATCAATATTTCCACCACAATGAGCATTTCTTAGATTTTTACTAATTACATCATTATTTTGAATAATAGTATTGCCTTTAAATAATTCACCTTCAATTTTAAAATGATTTGTAGATGATGCAAATCTATCTGTAAAGATTTGATATAAGATTAAATCTTTTGCAAATTTTGGTCTTTTTTCTTTATGTTCATAGGCAAAGCAATGTTGTAATAGTGGATATTCACGTGAAATACCTAAAGAACTATACCAGACAATATCAACAATTTGCTCTAAATCTGTATCAAATAAAGTAATACTAAAAGAATATAATTGTAAATTAGTACTTTCATCTCGAGGAATTAAAGCCTCAAATCTATGAATATCATACATAGAACCTACATATTTCATAGGTATTTTAAAAGGTTCATGATCAATAAAAGGAACTAATGCACATTGAAGTCTTTTTGGATTTGCTCCACGCACAAATAAAACAGCTACTTTAAAATCACCACCTGGTGCTGTTGATGTATGAAAGCATTGAAAAGGGAGATTAACTCTTGGAGATGAAGTATTTTGACGCATAATAACTATCTTATAAAAGCCCTTTATATAAGACAATAAAGGGCAATTTTGTAAATTAAATCTTAGCTAAAGCTTTTTCTAAAGCCTCTAAAATATAATCACAATCTTTAATCTTTACTCTTTCATGTTGAGAGTGAGCATCTAAGATCATAGGACCTACAGATAATAATTGAAGATCTTTATTCTTAGTTGCAAACATAGCACATTCAAGACCTGCTGGCATTACTGTAACAAACATATCCTCATTTGTTACTTCTTTAAATGACTCCATAAACATATCAATAGCTTTATTTTTTGATGGAGATAACCAACATTCATGTAAGTTTTGTTGAGTGCAAGTTACATTTTCACATTGATATGAAATACCCTCAACTCTATTAGTTATATCCATAAGGCTATCAATAGAGAAAGATCTAGCCATTAAACAAATTTCAATATTATCCTCTAATGTTTTAATAGTGCCAATATTTATAGAGGTATGAGTTACAGAAGCATCAACTTCTGACATACGTAAAGCACCATTTGGTAGAGATAAAATTAAGGTAATTAAAGCTTGAGTATCGATATCAGATAAAGCTTTGCTATCTGATTCTACATCTTTTATAGCACATTCCATATTTTTATCTGTAGATGCATAAATACCTTTATATTTTTCAAATACAGTATTTAAAGCTTTTTTAACATCTTCATATTGTTCACAAGGAACAGCTAAAGTTACATTACATTTATTTGGAATTGAGTTTCTAAAATTACCACCATTTATATCTTTAATAAAGAAGTCATAATCAAATGACACTTCATTTAAGATAGAAGCCATAGTTTGATTTGCATTACATCTACCTAAATGAATATTAGCACCTGAGTGACCACCTGTTAGATTAAAGATAGCAAAGTTTATATTTTTGCAATTTTCTGTGCTTATATATTCTTTTTTAAATCTTAAGATGCTGTCATAAGAACCTTGGCAACCAACATAAAGACCATAGGTCTCCTCTGAATCTATATTGATTAAATAATCAGCTTGTAGATATTTTGCCTCAAGGTGTGATGCACCTTTCATTGTGCTTTCTTCTTCAACAGTGAAAATACAAGTTAAAGGACCATGTTGTAATTTATCATTTTCAACAATAGCTAAAGCAGTAGCCACACCTATACCATTATCAGCACCTAAGGTTGTGTCATTAGCTTTAATCCATTCATTATTTTCACAAAAGATAGGTTCAATTTTATCTTTAAAGAAATCATGTGTGCTCTCATCACCTTTTACAGCAACCATATCCATATGTGCTTGTAAAATCACATGAGGTCTTGACTCATAACCTGTAGATGCTTTTTTATTTAAGATAACATTACCAACTTCATCAACAATGCATTCAATATTTAAATTTTTAGCAAAATTTACAATATATTCACGTACTTTATCCTCATGACCTGATGGATGAGGTACATTACATATATTAAAAAAGTGTTTCCATAAAGGTTTTTGTGCAAGTGTTTGTAGATCCATATTTTTTCTCTTTATTTAAGTTAGCCTATAAAGCTATATTCTAAAAACAATGATTGTATATAATCATAATACACTTTTTTCTAAAAAAGTAAGCTCTAAAATAATACTATTATATAAAAATAAAATAAAAATAAGGTATGATTTGTAATTCTATGTTATGCATATATTAAAGATTAAATAAAATTAACTATTAATTAAGTTGATTTATATAATAAAAAAAAACAGTTTGTCTAAAAAATTAGTTTTAATTTAGACTAAATTAAGTGTAAAATTAGACTAAATTAAGTTTTAGGATATTTTTACATGAAAAATATGTATATATATTTAGATACCTATGTTCTACAAAAAGATATGCGTATTAGAATGCCAAAAAGCATTTTAGATAATCTCAATGTAGAGAAAGGCGTTAGTAAATTTGATATTTATTTAGATACAAAGAATGACAGTTTAGTATTAAAATTAAATAAAGATAAAAACAAAGAATAAAGAAAATGGAAAAGATCTTAAAAGTAGGTAGCTTTTTTGCTGGTGTTGGTGGTATCTGTCTTGGTTTTTTAAATGCACGTAATCATAAATATAAATATGAACTTGTATTTGCAAATGAGATAGATACTTATGCTTGTGCAACTTATAAACATAATTTCACACATACTCTTTTAGAGGGAGATATTAATTTTGTTTTAAATCCAAATTTAAGCTCTGATGTTGATTATTATCAAAAACTTCATGAGATTATGTTTTCTCAAAGTATTGATGTTCTAAATGGTGGTTTTCCTTGCCAAGCTTTTTCTATTGCAGGAGAACAAAAAGGATTTGATGATTCACGTGGTAATCTCTTTTTATCATTTATAGAATTTATAGAGCAACACTATAAGATTTTTAATAAAAAACCACGTTTTTTATTTTTAGAAAATGTAAAAAACTTAAAATCTCATGATAATGGGAAGACATATAAAGTTATAAAAACAAAACTTGAAGATAGTGGTTATATCATAAAAGAAATAATTTTAAATACTATGGATTTTTCAAATCTTCCTCAAAACAGAGAAAGAATCTATATTGTAGGTTTTTTAAATGAAGAAGATGCTAATACTTTTACTATGTTTTCACATATAGAAGATTTTAAAAAAGTTTTAACAAAAGAGGATAGATTAAATTCTATTAAAGATATTATTGATTATGAAGATAATGATCAAAGTCTCTTTTATACAAAGGATAAATATCCAAAATATTTTCAAGATGAAAATAACGAGAATGCTATTAATTTAGACAGAGATATAAATGAGATGTATCAATTTTATCAGTTAAGAAGAGGACAGTATATTAGAAAAAATCAAAGTAATGTCTGTCCTACTTTAACAGCAAACATGGGTACAGGTGGACATAATGTTCCTTTAATCCTAACAAAAGATGGTGTACGTAAGATAAGTGCAAAAGAAGCTTTTAAATTACAAGGTTTTCCTATAGATAATGGTTATAGTTTACCTACAAGATTTAATAATAAAACTTATGCTAAAATCCATCTTTACAAACAAGCTGGTAATGCTGTATCAGTACCTATTATAACTTTAATAGCAAATGAGATTTTAAATAGTATAAAAGACTAAAAGATAAGGATGTCTAGGTTTAGACTAGACATCATTTTATAAAAACTAATCATTATCTTTACTTATTAATCCATAATTAATTTATTGAAAATAATCTTTTTTTTATCTATATTCAACAATTTTGTGATCTACATAACATAAATTCTTTATTTTATATATTTTTTACATATTTTCTGACATTGTGATAAGGACTTTATATTAG
>JARHZF010000098.1 GCA_029258325.1 Anaerobiospirillum sp.
ACCTCTAAAATCTCAATCTTAGCTCTATCAAATAATTTAACTCTACATAAGAATTTTGCAAATTCAACTTTGAGATTTTGCAGAACATGTATATCATCAGTACAAGATAAAGCCTTACAATAACAAGAGAGGGCTATATCATCGTCACGTTTTTCATATATATTTGCAAGTAAACTCCAAGTCCAAAATTCATTATTTTTAATCTTAATGAATTTTAAAAGTTGATCTTCTGCTAATAAAATTTCATTTAAACTAATTAAGATTTTAATCTTATAGTATTGAAGCCAAGTATTATCCATGCAACGAGCTATAGCTATATCTAAATAACGAGGTAGTCTTTGTAAAAACTCAACATTATTTGTATCAATAGCACTTTTACTTACCTTTTGTAGTACACGAACAGCAAAAGGTATTATAACCTTACCTTCTTTTGTAGTATAAGGAATAAAGTCTTCATTGCGTAAATAATCTAAATTCCACCAACTTACAAATTGAGATAAATTAATGCTATCTGCAATTTCATAAGCAATAAATAAAAATTGAGTATGAATAATAGATGGCTTTTCAATAAATAAGTTTGAGTATTTAATTAAATTTTGATTTATAAGTTTAGTATTAGGTATTTCTTGATTTAATAGATCTTTTGAATATCTATAAAGACACCAAGCATAACTTAAATGATATAAATTAGGGTTTTTAGCATTTTCTAAAATTTCTTTAAAAATTAAAAGGGCTTGTTGATGTTCGCCTTTTTTGCTAAGTTCACTTGCCTCATGCTCTTTTATAAAAAATGGATTAGCTTTATTTAAGCAAAAGTTAATACTATTTATAAGTACAGTATCCTCAGGAGTTAATAGTCTCTTATCCATATTTTGTAAAATATTCATATATTCATCAAATAATGGATCGTGAATATCAGAACGCTTAATTAAAGTCACTAAGGTCCACAAAACAGCACGGACGTCCCATATAGATAGCTCTCTATAGGTATTTAATAATTCTAATGAAAGTCTATAAGCTTCATTTAAATTATTTTGTTTTCTAAATTCTGTTATTTGTTGATGTAAAGGTCTATTTTGAGTATTTGGCAAAGCCATATTATTTTGTATAGTTCGATTTGAAAAGTAATTCATAAAAATAAATCCTTTAAAAAAGGAGAAAAAAGTTTAAAATTATCATATATATGTAAGTAAAATTTCTCAATAAATAAATTCAAAATATATGAACTAGTTAATGTTTTTATAAATAAAAATAAACAATATATCTCCATTTTTATGATTAAAAGAAAAAGGCATAGCCTCTTTTTGTTTTATAAAAGCAATAGAATATATATCTATTGCTTTATGTAAAGTATAACATTAAAAATATGATTTTTATCAGTCATTTATATAAATGATGTCATTTAAATGTGTAAATTTTAATATTTTTAGTATTTACGATTTAAAACATCCTCTTTATTAATTGAGTTTATATCAAAAATGTTATCTTCAATAAAAACACCTTTAGATACTCTCTCTCCTTTTAAAATCTTAGTTGCTGTGTCAAAGAATAAATCGCCTTGTAGTGGATTACATTCAATAGTAGCATTAGTCTTATGTGAGAGCATTGCATCAAAAATGCTTTTAACAGCATCACAAGATACAATAATAATATCACTGCCTGGTTTTAAACCATATTCCTCAATAGCTTCAATTGCACCTAAGGCCATGTCATCATTATGGGCAAATAAGATATCAATATCATTTTTATAAAGATGTAAAAATGATTCCATAACCTTTTTACCTTCATCTTTTTTAAAGTCGCCTGATTTTGAAGCTAGTATATTAAATTTATTTCTATTTGCACTTGATCTAAAAGCTTCTTTAAATCCTTGCTCGCGACCAAAGGCTGCAGATGAGCCTAAAGTTCCCTCTAGTATGACAATATTAAAAGCATCGCTATTACCTCGAGGTTTTCTATTATTTTTTGAGAAAAAATTATCTATCCATTCAAAGGCTTTTTTGCCCTCTCTATAACTATTTGTGCCAATTTTTGCTACAAATAAAGAAGTGTCTTTTATTTGTAAATCTCTATCTACAACAATAACAGGAATATTGGCATTTTTAGCTTCTTTTAAAACATTATCCCAACCTGTTTCAACAATAGGGACAAAACCAATTAAATCAACTTTTTGTTGTATAAAAGATTGTATATCTTTTATTTGATTAGATTGTTTTTCCTCTCCATCTTCAAAAATAAGATTTACATTATAATCA
>JARHZF010000082.1 GCA_029258325.1 Anaerobiospirillum sp.
TAGCTTTATTTACAAAGGCATGGGGATTATTTAAATTAAGTAAATCTATATAGTTTAATATCTTATTATAAATATCTTTATTTTTTATAATAAGATAAGACATATTAATACCCATTAAATTAAAAGTCTTTGTAGGTGATGATGCTACTATTAAATACTTATTTTCAATAGACTCTAAATTTAAAGCTGAATAAAACTTAATATCTTTTTTTATAATGTCACTGTAAATTTCATCTACAAATAAAATGATCTCATGCTCAACACATATCTTATATAAAGATATAAGCTCATCTTTAGTAAAAACACGTGTTGTAGGATTATGCGGATTTGTACACACAATCATCTTTGTCTTACTACTTATAAGACTTTTTATATGTGCATAATCTAAATAAAATCTATTATCCTCTTTTAAAATTAAAGGTGATTTTAAAATACGTCTTTTATTTAAAAGCACAGCATCACAAAGTGGTGTAAATAAAGGACTATTAATTATAATCTCATCATTTTCTAAAGTTAGATTACGTACACAAATATCTAAAGATAAAGCTATACTTTGCGTATAAAGAATATTATCTTCATTAAGCTCTATATTATGTCTATCTTTATACCAAGATATAATAGATGAGTAAAAATCCTTATTTAAATTTGTATAACCATAAAGATTAAAAGAGACTATATCTAAAAAAGCATCTTTAAACTCTTTTGCACATTTAAAATCACTATCACCTAAGCTTAATGGAATTAAATCATTATAATGCGTACGTTCTCTTGCACCATCATATTTTGCAGAATTTGTATTAAATCTATTTATAGTCTCATTAAAATTATGCATCTTTACTTATTTTAACTATTTTTATATTTTAACTGTAATTACATTACAGCATATGTTTAAAAGTAATCTTTTTAAGAAAAATAGTCTTTGTGATTTTTTTGTTGTTACTTAAAAAATAGTATTTCTTATGTATAAAACATAATCACATAAACTACTTATATATAGATTTAGACATTTGTTACCAATTAATTTTCATCCTTTTTTAAAGTTTTAGATAAACGAATAGTAGTCTCAGTCTCACATCCTGCATATTGAGCTATTTCTCTATAAGTCCATTTATAATTTGGATAAGTATCTTTTAAATATTTAGTACTTTCTAAAACTCTATCTACAGATTTGACAAAAGCAATCTTACCTAATCTACTTTCAGCATCTTGTAACTCTGAACATAGATTAAAAACAAGATGACGCATTAAATCAAAATTTTCTTTAATAAAAAGCTCAACATTATGAGGTATTATCTGTACTAAATAGGTATCTTGTAAAATTTTAGCACTACAATGATAGAACTTACCTCCAAGTAAAGTTCTATAACCAAAAAATTCAGTATCAGAATAAATACGAATTAAAGCTTCTTTACCATTTGCAAGACAATGATGTAAACCTACAAGTCCACTATTTATATAATAAAAAGACTGTGCTTTATCACCTTGCTCATAAAGGTAATCACCTTTTCTTAAAATTTCTAAGTGTTTTATCTCACACTGCTTTAAATTTTCTATATTACCATCAAACATATCTATACCTATACCTAAATACAAGTCTTCTAAGTATAGATATATTGCTTTATATTGTAAATTATAAACCTATAAGAACTTATAGATAGTTGTGTATATTGCTATTAAGATCAAAATTATTGAAAGACATATATTAGTAGTTCTCTTTTTCATAATGCCACGAAGCTTCATTGAAAAGAAACTTGTAATAAAAGAACTTAGTATAACTATAGATATAAGTGAAAAGTTTATATATCCTATTTGATAACTACCCTCAAAGTAATTAGGAGCATCTTTACTTAAATAACCATACATACTGCCAAGACCACCTAATACCATCATATAATTAGTATAAACTGCAACTTGTTTGTGTTCTACACTATCTAAAAGAGTAACTAAAGGTGCCATAATAGATCCACCACCTATACCTGTTAAACCAGCTATAGAACCACCTGTAGTACAGAAAATAAAACCTTTTAATTTATCATTTTTTGCTACTTTTTCTATTTTATCTTTATTAACATCTTTTTTATTTAATACAGTTAGCATTGTTTTTATGGAAAGAATAAGCATAGTTGCAATAAAAACAGCTATTATGACAAAATCTGAGACAAAAAAGCTAATTTCAAAACCTAATTGCACACCTACTATCATACCTAATGACCAAAGAATAAGACTTTTTAGATCAATACTTATCTTTTGACGTATAAAGTAAGTTAAATTTATTAAAGCTGTACCAATTACTATAGATAAAGAAGTAGCTGCTACCATTTGTATGCTAAAATTTGGGAAGATTGTCATAAGCACAGGCACCATTAAAACGCCACCACCTATACCAAATAAAGCTGACATAACATTTGAAAATATGCCACAACAAATTAAGATTATTATTATATTAGCACTCATAATATCTTCCTTTTTAAGTGTTTTATCACCTTTTATTTAATAAAATATCTAAAGCATGTTTTAACTTATCTAAATTACAAGAGAAAAATTCCTTATATGCTTTACAATATTTATTAAGTCCATTAACCCTATCGCGTCTACAACCATTTCTACATATAAAGTTATAAGGACATGATGAACACTCATTTGCTACTACATATGAACAATCAAGAAATTTATGAGCTATGTCATTAGCTTTCATTTCTGCAAAAGTATGTGTATGTATATTACCTAAAAGATATTCATCAAGAACATAAAAATCACAAGGATAGACATTACCATTTGCCTCTATTACATATTGAATAGAACAATGACCAACTTGATTACAAGATACTGCATAGTTATTCATTAAAATAGATAGATAGTTGTCTATATGTCTTATACTTACATACTCTCCATTTAAAAGAGTATTGTAGAAATTATCAAAAGACTTAAATAAAAAGGTCTTAAAACCATCTTGAGATAAAGATGGACCATTGTCTTTTTTATTAAAATCTTCAATTAAACTTATATATTGAAGATAGTAAAAACCATGCTCTAAAAAGAATTTATATGATGAGTCAAAGTGCTTTAAACTCTCATCTGTTACTACAGATAAAATATTGAAATTTACATTATGCTTTTTAAGCCTTTCAATATTTTCAAAAACACGTAAAAAAGCACTTTCTTTATTTTTAGTATGCCTATAAATATCAAAGGTATCTTTATTACCATCTAGTGATACACCAACTAAAATATTATTGTCATGAAAGAATTTACAATAATCATCATTTAGTGCATAAGCATTTGTTTGCAAAGAAATTTGATAGTTAATATTATTTATATTGTATTTTTTTACACACTCTATAAAAAATTTGTAAAAAGGAAGACCTATTAAAGTTGGCTCTCCCCCTTGAAACATAAAAGTAACTAAGTCTTTTGCATAAACAAAAGCATTTTTTACTATAGTCTCTATAGTGTTAAATGACATTTTGCCCATGCAAAAATCTTCTCGACATCTTGATACATCTTCATAAAAACAATAGTCACAGTGCATATTGCAAGATGATGATACAGGTTTTATTAATACGCTTATAGATTGCATTTAAAAGCCTTTTTGATAAAGTGTCCAAACTAATGGACACTTAATTGAGTTCATATATGAATAAGTTAATCTATGATATTAGGTCTATAACCTTCACCATCTTCAATCCACTTTAAAAGACGCATACGTAATTTCTCTTTTATATCCTTATAAGATGGATCTTGTACTACATTATTTAATTGATATGGATCTTTTTCTAAATCATAAAGAAAATCATCTTGATATAGGTCAGAGGATGCTTTTTCACCACCATTTAAATTTGGAGCATAAACTGAATATAAATAGTCCTTTGTACGTATACAACGACCAATACGACTTTCTGAGATTTGAGCAAAAGCTACTTCCTCTCTATCTTTATTCTTATGCTCAACAACATCTAATAAGTACTCACCTATCATATTATTACCAACATCAACACCAGCAAGACCTAGTATTGTCTTTGGTAGAGATTCTGTACTTACAATATTGTCTATTGATAAACCATTTTTAAAAGGACCACCTGCTATAACTAATGGTACATGTAAAGCACCATCATGACATGATCTCTTATAATCATCATAACCATTTAAATGACTATCTGTATTACGTGTCTTAAAGTGTGAACCATGATCGGATGCAAAGATAATTACTGTATTATCGTAAATACCCTCTTCCTTCAATTTATCAATAAGACGACCTAAATTATGATCAAGACTTGCACATTGACCTAAATAGTCTGGATATTCCTCCTTTGCATTACCACCTAAAACCTCTAAATCATGTGGAAGTACAAAGTCTTTATATTTTTCCTTAGAACCAATAGGACCTTCATAATGCTTTCTATCATTTTGATGGTGCGGCTCAATTTGTGATATGGTCATAAAAAATGGCTTTGATTTATCACGAACTTTAAAGAAGTCTAATGCCATATCAGTAATACAATCAGCTCTATAGCCTTTAAACTCTACTTTATTATTGTTTTCATCAAAAACATAACCATCATAACCATGTGAGGTAAACTCAAGAACGTCAGCTGCTCTCCAATAACCTGTATAGCCACCACGTAGCTCTTTTGGTATTGCTGTTATAGTATGATCTATTCTTGGCTTTGCTTCTAAATCACCATCTGATGCAAGATGCCACTTACCTATATATGCAGTTTCATAACCTGCCTCTTCTATATAATTTGCAAGTGTCTTTACATTAGTTGGAAGCATTAAATTATTTCTAAAACAACCAGTCTCTGTTGCAAGCTTACCTGTTTGGAATAAAGCACGACATGGTCCACATACAGGTTGTGGTGAAAAAGCATTGTTAAACTTTACACCCTCACTTGCAAGCTTATCTAAATTTGGAGTGATATTAAGAGGTTGACCAAAACAACCACATGTATCCCATCTTTGTTGATCTGTAAAATAGAAAATAATATTTAAAGCCATTTTTATTCATCTCCTTTTTGCATAGCAGCATCTTTTTCATGTTCTTCTAAAATCTTTTTGTTCTTAGCTTCAATCATCTTACCTTTGATAATTGCACCTAAAGCAAGAACAATAAGAGCAATAAATAACCAGCAATAGAAAGAACTAAAGAAAATACTTGGACTATTATCTGATAGTAAAAGGGCACGTCTGAAGTTTGTTTCTGTCATAGAACCTAATACTAGGCCTAATAAAATTGGTACAGGTGGTAGATCTATTTTTCTTGAGAACCATGCAGCAATACCAAAGATTAAAGCTACAGATACATCAAAATAGTTCTTATTTACACTATAGGCACCTGCAAAACAGAAAATTACAATAATTGGGGTTAAAATCTCTTGTGGAATAGCTACTACTTTTGCAAATAAAGTAGTTAAATATTTACCTTGAACAAACATAAAGATGTTTACAAGAATTAAACCTAACATAAGGGCATACATAATATCGCCATCTGTGGTAAATAAAGATAAACCTGGATTTAAACCATTTATCATAAGAGCAGATAGCATAATAGCTACTGTACCATCACCTGGAATACCTAAGGTTAAAAGAGGAATTAAGGTAGCACCTGTAACAGCATTATTAGCAGATTCAGCTGCAGCTATACCCTCAACACTGCCTTTACCAAATTCTTCTTTGTGCTTTGACATATTTTTAGCTTGATTATATGAAAACCAAGAAGCTTCAGATGCACCAGTACCTGGAATAATACCTACAGCACAACCAATTAAAGATGATATAGCTATAGGACGTATCATACGTTTTTTCTCATCTTTAGTTATAATGCCATCGTCTAACTTTCTCTTTGCTACAGATAATTGTGAGTTCTTGCCCTCTGCCTTTGATATGATTTCAACTAAAGCAAATAAACCAATTAAACAAATTGCTAAATCAAGACCTAAATAAAGTCTATCAACACCAAAGGTTAATCTGTCATAACCTGTCATGCTATCTGCACCAATACAAGCTAAAATTAGACCTATACAAGCTGAGATAATACCTTTTATTATTGATTTACCTGATACACCTGCAATAATGGTTAAACCAAATACACATACAATAAAGTATTCAGCTGTACCTAGTTGAGCTGCCACTCTTGCAACTTGTGGTCCTAAAAATAAAAGCATAAAAGCAGATATAACACCACCTATAGTTGAAGCATAAAGTGCTATCTTTAAAGCAACCTTAGTTCTACCTTTTTGAGATAGAGGATAACCATCTAACATAGTTGCTGCAGCATGAGGTGTACCTGGAGTATTGATTAAAATTGCAGATACAGAACCACCATAACCACCTGCACAATAAATACCTAATAAGAACATCATGCCAGGAATAGCTGTAAGCTGATAGGTTAGGGGTAAAAATAAGATAACGCATAATATAACGCTAAGTCCTGGTATTGCAGCGAACACAGCACCTATAAATACACCTAGATTTATCCAGATAATATTTTCTATAGTAAAAAGAAGTTCACTTGCAGGTAATATAAAATCTAGCATAGTAATCTCTCTTTAAAAATTAACATTAAGACCAAACTTAAAGATGCAGTAAATTGCAATAGTAAAAGATAATGTAATTACATAAAACAAAATCTTTCTACATCTAAAGTAAAGTAGAAAAGCAAGCGAACAAAATAAAGCTCCAACAATAAATAAATCTGTAATTGAAGCTATAAAATAGGTTAAAACTAAAATACCTATAATGAAAAATGCTTTAATTTCAACTAAAACATTAATAGTTTTAAGCTCTACACTTTCATGCTTTATAAAAATCTTATAAGCATCTTTTAAAATTAAATAAGCAGAGCAAGCTAACATTAAATAAGTTATTAAATAAGGAAACTCACGGCCATTTACTGTATCTTTATCTGATATCTCAATCTGTCCCTCTATTGATAGGATTAAAAAGAGAGCTACAGCTGCCATAACAATGCCACATACAAGATCAAGAGGAAATTTTATCTCTTTATTTGCATATTTTTGGGCAAAAGAATCCCTCTTTTGATCTAAAACATCAAAAATATTCATATACTATCCTATTGATTTTTATAGGGGAGTAAGGACTACTCCCCATTTTATAGATTACATTAAGCTATCTTTGTACTTGTTTACAATATCTGAAACGTTTTGTAGTTCTTTATCTACTTCTTCTTTAGTTAATAGATTTACTTCAAGAAGCATAGTATCTGTTAGCCATTTTGTCATTTCAGGATCTTTTAAGATATCGTTATACATCTTTTGTAACTTCTCAACCTTTTTAGCATCTGTGCCTGCACGTGCTACGACTAGACATAGATTTTTAAAGTATGGAAGATTGTATTGACCAACACCTTCAGTACCCTTAAATGGACCTGTTGCAAGTGGTTCATTGTCAAAAGCTGCAACAACATTAACCTTACCTTGTTCACTTGACTCTAAAATTTGAGTTTGGTGAGATACAGCAAATAATGTTTCACCCTTTGAGGCAGCTTGAGCAGCTTCAGCTGCTGATGTATATGGAGTTAATTTAAAATCTTTAACACCTAGGCTCTTAAATAATGCTGTTGCAAGGAAAGCTTCAGCTGAAGTTGCACCATTTACAGCAACAGATACTGTATTGCCCTCTTCAATATATTTCTTTAAATCATTTATAGATTTTATATTTAAGTCAGCTTTTGCAGATAAAACAAAGATTGAAGAATATAAGTTTTGAATATAAACAAAATCATCTTTTGTAAATCTTGCTTTCTTTGGATCAATAATTGGGGTAATTGCAAGTAAACCTTCATTAACAAAAGTTAAAGCAGGATCGTTTGCTTTTTTATCCATAACCCAAGTGTTAATTGTAGCAGCATCACCTTTAATAGCATCAGCTACAAATACTGTATCATCTGAAACCTTAGTAGATAAAGTTGCAGCTTTTTGGCTAACCATTGCAGCTACACCAGATGGTGCCCATGGACATGTTACTGTCCAACTCTCTTTACTACCACAACCTACTGCAACAGCAGATGCTACGACTAATGCCATAGAATAAGAAAAAATCTTCTTAAACATATACAAACTCCTAATAACAGATAAACTGTAAATTAATTCCTACTTTTAATTTTAGATAAATACACAAAATAAATTGTGATAAGAGTCATAATTTATTACTTATTTTGCTTTATGACAAAAATCATAAAGAAAACATCTATTTGTTTATTAAGATTTTTTATTTAAAAAGAAGTATTTTTTATTCTGATAAAGATCATATTTTTAGAAAAATTTTTTTCTTAAAAAAAATAATTTTTGTGATGTTAAGCAAAATATTTTTTTGCATAATTTTAGAAGATCTAAAAAGAAAAAAAATCACCATTAATTTTTTAGATTATAAAGAAAAGTTTTTGATTGAGATTTTTTGTATAGCTAAAAAAGAGAATAGCACTATATAAATATAGTGCTATTAGATAAAAAGGAGTTCAAAAATATTGATGATCAACTATAATTCATCCAACTATTTTTTTTCATTATAATAATATATTATCATCATGTCAA
>JARHZF010000073.1 GCA_029258325.1 Anaerobiospirillum sp.
CAAGAGATTTTTCAGACTCAGTAGATGCACTTTCACAATTTTTAGCAATATCAGTAGTAGTAGAAACCATCTCATTAGATGCAGCAGCTACACCAATAGATTGATTTTCAGCAGATGATGTACTTGAACCTACCATTTGCATCTTATCTTTTAAATTATTTAAGATCTGTTGAGCTTCATTTGTAGTATTCATAACAAGAGTTATAGTTTTATTTAAAGACTCTCTCATATTAAGAATATCTTTTGTACATTGACCAAAGTCATCATTGTAAAACTCTTTTTCTTTAAATTTGAAATTACCTTGACCCATGTGTTTTATGTATTCCATCTGATTAGATAATTGAGATGTTGCAAACTTAGTAATAATAGTTGCAATAATAAAACCAAGAACAAGAGCTAAAACAGCAAATGATAATCCTATATAGTAATAAGTAGGATCACTTGCTTCAATAGAATACTGCATAGATCTTTGAATTTGGTAACTCATTATCTTATTAAATGTATTTACAGTCTCTTGATAGAGAGGATAGGTAATTTGAAGATATTTATCAAAGGCAAATTCATTGCCTTTATCTAAATTTGCTAATACATCTCTATTATATGAATTTATATACTCAGCACTTTGCTTTTTTAAATCTAAAAGATATTGCTTGTATTCCTCAGGAATAGGTAGAGAACCTAATTTTTTAAGATTAATTGTATCAGTTACATTTTGTATTTTAATTAAGTTATCTTTAGATATACTTAGAAGTTGACTTTCTGTGTATTTAGATGGATTTTTATCAGTGCCAGAGAAATAATCAGTCACCACAATATCGATATCAACAATAGCAGTACGAGCCTCAAGTGATCTTTGATAGTTGACACCTAAAAGCATAGTTACTTCTTTAGCTGCAAAAGTACTATGTTGATTAGAAATAACTGATGTTACAGCAAGCATAAATGTTAAAAACAAAATAAGAGCAAAAGATAATCTTAATTTTGTTTTTAAAGATAAATTATAAAAAAAAGACATAATTATCCCCACATCTCTAAAAGATTATTAATTTAAATATTTAATAGTTCATGTGATATTTACTTTGTTTTTTATATAAAAATAACTATTTTAGTTTAAGTAACAACATCACAAGGACTTATTTAATAAAATATACTTAGACTTTTGTTGTATTTAAATATAGTTTAGTAAAAATATTAACATTTTACAATGTAACTTATATTTATTTTTTATAAATTTAGGTGTAATAGAAAAGAATTTTTATAAAAAATATATAGATATTACTTTTTATTTAGTAATTTATCATGCATAAGATTTTATAGTAATTACATCTAAGAAAGAACATAATTATTTGTAAATAACAAAGTAAATATTACATAAAGTTTTTATTTAATAAAAATAACCTCTAGTTTTAGGCTAGAGGTTATTAATTACATTTGTGGGTTTATTTAAAACTAGTTATTTAATTTAAAGAAGGATAGATCGCTTTTGAGTTTATCCATACTCATAACAGTATTATCAATAATCTCAATAGAGTCTTGAACTTCATTAGAAATACCTTGAGAAATATTAGTTACTTCTTGAATATTTGAGGATATTTCAGATGTAGCTGTAGTTTGTTGTTCAGCTGCAGTTGCAATTTGTAGGATTTGATTATTTACACCATCAACTTTTTCTGTAATATTTTGTAAAACTTCTTCAATATGAGATGTTTCTTCAGATACTTCTTGCATAGAGTCTGCACTATGAGTAATAGATTCTGTTGCAGTATGTGCTTTTGTTTGAATATCACCAACCATATTAGCAATTTCTTGAGTAGATTTAGCAGTACGCATAGCAAGGGCACGTACTTCATCAGCAACAACAGCAAAGCCACGACCAGCCTCACCTGCACGAGCTGCCTCAATAGCTGCATTTAATGCAAGTAAGTTAGTTTGAGATGCAATTTCCTCAATTGTGCTTACAATAGATGAAATATCATTACTTTGTTTTGCAAGTTGTTCAACAACATCAGCATTAGCAGATATTTGTTCACTTTGAACTTTAATGTTTTTAATAGTATTGCGTACCATTGAAACACCAGTATTGGTAATTTCAAGAGATTTTTCAGATTCAGTAGAGGCACTTTCACAATTTTTAGCAATATCAGTAGTAGTGGAAACCATCTCATTAGAGGCAGCTGCTACACCAATAGATTGATTTTCAGCTGTAGATGTATTTTGACCAACTGTTTTCATCTTATCTTTTAGATCATTTAAAATTTCTTGAGTATCATTAGTTGTATCCATAACAAGATTTATTGTGTGATTTAAAGAATCACGCATATTGATAATAGCTTTAGAGCATTGACCAAAATCATCGTTATAGTAGGTTTTTGTATCAAATTTAAAGTTACCTTTTTCCATATGTTTTATGTATTCAATTTGATAACCTAATTGAGTTGTTGCATATTTAGTAATAATAGTTGCAATCACAAAACCAAGAACAAGAGCTAAAACAGCAAAAGATAGACCTATGTAATAGAAAGTAGGATCACTTGCCTCAAAAGAGTACTTCTTTGACATTAGGATTTGATAATCCATTAAAGCATTTATAGTATCAACAGCATCTTGATATTTTGGGTAAGTGTTTTGTAGATATTTATCAAGTGTATAGTCTTTACCACGAGGTAGATTCTCATATATATTTCTATTAAAAGATTTTAAATATTTTTCTGTTTGTTCTTTTAGTTGTACTACAAGTTTTTTATATTCATCTGGTATAGGTATTGAACCTAGTGTTTTTAAATTAGCTTTATCAGCTAGATTTTGTAAAACACCTAAATTTTCTTTTGTAATTTCTAAAAATAGATCTTCAGAATATTTTGATGGTTTTTTAGCAGTACCAGATAAATAATTTGTTACAACTACATCATTATCAACAATAGCAGTACGAGCTTCTTTAGTTCTTTTATAATTTTTGTCTAAAAGATTAGCCACTTCATTAGCAGCAAAAGCACTACGTTGATTTGAAATTATAGAAGTAACAGCAAGCATAAATGTTAAAAACAAAATAAGACCAAAAGATAGTCTTAATTTTGCTTTTAAAGATAAGTTATAAAAGAAAGTCATATTGCTACCCACCTATTTGTAGAGATAAAAATAGTTAAAACTAATAAAAAATATCATATTAAAATTATAGAATAAATTTTATTAAAGAAAAATTTAAAAAAAAATTATGTAATTCTTGAATTGTACTTTAGTATTTATTTTTTTGCTTTTATATCTTGTTTCTTTAGTATATGTATAATAAACAACAAAAAAACAGTAAAAATACTTTTATTTAATATGTGATTTAAATCACATATTATTTTGTAAAATTAGTATGTATAGAAGTAAATTTATAACTATCTACAGTTTAAGTCATAGTTTTAGTTTAATTATATGATTTATATTAAATTTTATTATAATAAATACTTTTATATAATAAGAGTTAAATAACAGATAAGAATAATTATAATAATAGTAAGCTATATAATTTTTAATTATATTAACTTAACTTATTTTTGTTTAAAGCCTTATATATAATTGTAAAAATCAGAGTTCTTATAGGTAATTTTTCCTAAAATTTTAATTTTTTTATATTTTTCTTGCATGTATTTTTATAAAAAACAATTATTACATTTTTGTAAAAAATTTCTTTTTTTATGAGAAAAATATATATTATTTTGATAAAAATCACATTTTAACGATTTTTTTGTATATTTTATGTTTATGTAATTAATTATTTGATTTTAAATTAAAATTTAACAATTTTTAAACTTCATTAAGATTGTTTTATATAAAGAAAATCATATATAGAATCTATAAAAAACAATAATTTACTTAAACTTTTTAAGATTTAAGTATATTTAACTATTTAATATAGAGATAAGTGTGTTATAAAAACTAAAAAAAATTTATCTTATTTTACAATAATTCTTATTGGTATATATATTAATTTTATTATAAATTTTTGGAGTTTATTTTATTTAAAAATAGTATAAGTTTAATAAATTTTAAATAAAAAATAGGGATATAACTAGTGTTATATCCCTATTGTTATAATTTATTGTTGTTTATCAATAATTAATCCCACACAAGTTGCCAATATGTAGAATCTTCTAGTGATTTTGCTAATGTATTTAATGTAATATCATCATTCGCACTAAATAAACAATCTGAAGATGTTGCAAATAAATCCTTTGCAAGTTGTAAACTATCTTCAGATTTTATTTGCTCTAAGAATTTAAATTCTAAACTATTTTCACTAATACAATAAGGAATAGCCTTGAATTCTTCATATAAATATCTACAAATTGACATTAAATCAAGATTTGATGGACAATTATTCCAATGACCAAATGGTAGATAAGAAATAATACGATAAGGATCTGTTACAGGAATCTTAAATAAGATTAAAGGATAGGTTTTTCCTGTTTTTTCATTCCAATAAGAGAAAGCTTGGGTTTGACCTTCTATCTCATCACCATCATCTGATAGATATAAATCTTCAAAATTACCATCTATCATATCATCTTCATCAAACTCTTCTACTGCTTTATCATATCTATCTTTTAAAACTAAATTACCATCATAAAGATCGTGATTTAAGTAGTAAGCTCTCATTTTTTCAATAGTTGCAAAAGAGTGATCACCATTTTCATTTAAATTAGTTAAAACAGTATCATATAAATCTTGAGAATTAATGACTAAAATAGGTGAGTAACCTTCTTTTAAGCCTTTTTCTCTTTCTTCTTCAAATTTTTTTACGATAATATCATCATCAATTTGAGCTTCAATTAGCTCATATGGGCAATTAACTAATGATAATATATCATGAGGACAACTAGACATAAAAACTCCTTTTTATCTTTTATTTTAATGAGTATATATTTGAAATACATACTCATTTTTAATTATATGTAAGTTATCTTATCATATTTTCACTCATGCTAAATAGCAAAGGTTCTACTTGATATGATATATCAACATTTTTATCTAAATAATCACCATATTCTTTAAATCTTAAAGAAGATGAGATTAAAAATCTAAAGATTTTGTTTGTTTTATCTAAAAAAGTATTTTCATCAAAAATCTCATAAATAGCTTTCTCAAGTAAATCTAAATCATTTAATTGAGATAGATAATACTTATGTTTTACATCACCATCTTGTATATATACAAATTCTGGGTATTTTATTTGAGAGTAAGCATCTTTTGCACATACTTCAGGAATGGCATTTATAGCTAAATCTACAAGAACTTTATCATCAATAGTATTATATAGATCTGCCTTTAAGTTATCCTTTGATACATCATGTCTATATTCATACATTTTATCAATAATGGTCTTAATATGAGATTTAAATTTTAAATAACCATTTGATTTGTAATATGGATATGGATCTAATGTATTTTTATCTTGCTCTAATAAAATATACATTTTTTGAGAAGCAAAATCTTTACAATCCCATTGTTCTAGTTCTGTAGCAATAATATTGCTAATATCATTAGATTGTTTACCATTTACTCTGCAATCAGTAATAATAGAACCATCTACATCTTTTGACATTACCAAAGATACAAAAACTAAATTTTGATTACCAATTCTCTTTTTAAGTTCTTCTTTAATTAAGCCATAATAAAGAGCATTATCATAGATAACAGGGCAATCACCAATAGATAAAATATTACTATAATAAGTATTAAAGATATGATCTTTATTTTTGAAGTTTATAGTAAATTCATCTATATATTGACCATTTATAACATTATTAACACCATCATAAAGTGTTTCTATAAATGTTTTTACAGCAATATTTAAAGCTTCATTTGTATCTTTACCTGTACCTATAAAATAATCGCCAATATCATGTCCCCATGAGTCTTGTTGTACAGAGAAATATAAAATTACTGTATTTTGAGAAAGTTCAGCAATACTAGATTTAATAGTAATTTCTTTATCAAAGATATAGATACTATCGCCACGTATTTGAATTGCTTCACCTTGAAAAGCTTGAGGGATAAGACAATGATTTATATAATCTTGAGCTTTTTCTTTATTTAGATGATCGTGTAAAAAGCTATTTTCTAGTTTTTCTTTTTCTATTTGCTCTTTACATTCATCTAAAATAGTTTCAGCTTCGGTCTTAATATCCTTAATATCATCACTATCAAGATTATTCTTCTCAATAAGTTCTAAAGTTTTTGAGAAGAATTGATGTGTTTTTTCATATTTATTTAGAAGATAATAAGCATAGCCAATATTATAGTTCCATATAACATTGTTCTTACCCATATCTTCAACACTATTTAAAATCTTAATACATTTTTTTATAGTATATGTATCATCAGTCTCAACCACCTCAAGTAAACTATAAGCATAATTTACTAAAGTTTCATAAATTTTTAACTCATCTGAATAATATAAATCTTTTTGATTTATTTCATTTTTATCATCACTATTTAAAATGATGTCGAGAGTAACTAATAATTTATCTTTATTCATATAAGACCCATCTTTTACTAAGAATCTTTTAACAAATCCTAAACCTATAAAGGTATATAGATTAATCTTAGCAAATATATAAAATTTAATATGTTATTTATTTAACAAAAGTATAAGTTATCTTTAAAATAAAAAAACACAACTCACCTTTATTAAAAGATATGCTAAAAGTAGTTTTTAATATGTGATATATATTTTTTTTAGGAAAATAATTTGCTATAAATCATGCTTATTTTTATAAAAATAAGATCTAAGCTTTATTTTTTATCTATGTTGTAAGTAACTCTATCTTATGTAAACAACATTAACTTCTCCTATATAATTATCATAACTAAAAACAACTCTATCTTATACATATCTATTCTCATAACTTATGCATTTGTATTTTTATCAATTAATAATATAAACACTTTAAATAATATGTATTGTTTAAGGTATAGACAAAAGACTCTTTAAATATATCTTTTAAATCATTTACATTATTGCTAGATAG
>JARHZF010000204.1 GCA_029258325.1 Anaerobiospirillum sp.
GCTTTATTTATCTTCTATTGCATAAACATATTCATCATTTTCATTTAAGAACATATCTTTTGAGCATAACTCAAGACTCTTACCTGAAAAAGCAATGCCTATTATAGTTATATTCTTAATATTATGCTCTTTAAAGGCTAAATAGTACTTCTTATCCTCTATTTGTAGAAGACCATCTTGTGCCTTTTCGTTAAGCTCTTTTTCTTTGTCTGCATATTTAAACTCAAAAATATAGCCTCTAAAGTCATAATATTTAGGTACCATTAAAATATCAGGACGTCCATTACCACCTTCTACATTTGATTTAATATTATATATATTCTCAAGTGGTAGTAATGTAAGTAATGTTATTAAATGATACTCATTCTTGCATAAGTCAAAATAACTTACATTCTTTTTTAAGATACGTCTTAATGATTTCTTTAATAAATCTATATCATGTTCTGTAATTGCTCTTTGTAAGTTATCTATAAATGATATTTAAGTCCTATTTATTTTCTATAGTATACAAGCTGTACAATTTTAAATTACTAAAGATTTTCCTAATTAATTCATACTTTTGCTCTGAAAATAAATTGCTAAAAGCAAAAATTTCATTCTTATTACATAATTTAAAGATATTTCTCTCATCTTCAATTTCTAATTTAAAAATTTCCTCCCAAAGATAGAATAAAATTTTTGAGATAAAAACATCTTCTTTTATAACTTTATCTTGTAAAGATACAAAATACTGACCTAATTGTTTATCTTCAGAACGAGTTATAGCATAAATAATCTTATTAACTCTTTCTAAAAAGTCTTTATAACTATATTTAGAACCATCAATATCAATATAGACATCTTTAAGTACTTTATAGTCTATAGGCACATATTTAAAAGAGAATTTTCTTTTAAAAGGTGTATCCATTAAGGATATACTCTTATCAGAAGTGCTCATAGATCCATAAATAAAGAAATTTTTAGGTAAGAGTAAAATAGGCTCTTTTACATCTATCTTCAAAACTTTATTTAAGTAATCCCTATAGGCATCTACTTCATAGAGTTTTATTTTATTTAAATAATTACAAAGCTCTGTATCTACTTCTATATAGTTAGAGGAAAAACCATCTTCATCTCTATTTAAAAGGCTAAGTATATTACCAAAGATAGATGGGCAATTACCTCTATTAATATCCTCTATAATAAGTACAACATCTTCATCTATATGACGCCAAGCATATTCATAAGCCTTTAGAAAATCTTTTGCTACAAATCTATATTTTAGAGTTTTATCTTCTAAGATTTGTTTGCAATATCCCACAAAATTACTGTAATCTAAAGTGTCATAAAAGCTTACCCTATACTGTTTTGCCTTTTCTGTTAATTTATTTATTAAAAATGATTTACCAGTTGCACAGGCACCATAAAAAATTATATTATTATCTTCACTTAACATAGAATAATCCTTACAAAATCTAAAAGTTTATATTTATTTTTTGTATATCCTCCTTTATTAGTTTATATATAATTGTTAAAAATTCAATGAAAATAAATATATATGTTACATACTATATATAATTATATCTAATAAAAATGCTTACTAAAAAAGAACTATACTCATCAATACAATCAAGAAAGTCTCCTACATAAGCATAGATAGATTTAAAGTTTTACCAAAACAGCGTGGTCTTAAAAAGAGCTTTACTTGATTTTTATTTTTTATAACATCTTCAATAAAAAGAGTTTTATCAATAAAATTAAAGTAACAAAGATAAATACATATGTAAAATCTTTACTACTTAATACACAATTTTAAATGATGCTTAAGCTTTATTTTCAATATGTAATTTACATTAGTTTTTTCTAGTATATTAATATAATATCTTCATATCATATATAGTTTCTATAATAAACAAAAGGCTTGCTAAAAATAGCAAGCCTTCTAATTAATATCTATAAATAGATTAGTTTAAATTAAAAACCTTCACGGCGTGAACCTTGATGGTTGCGTCTACCTTTATTAGATGAAAACTTTCTATCTTTTCTTGTTTTTGCAAAATCAGTAAATGATGGACGTTTAAAATCACGTCTTGAGTTTGATCTTCTCTCATAATCTACGCTATTACCATCAACATCACCATCATTATGACGATAGTTATCACGTCTATCATAACGTGATGATGAACGGCGTGGTGGCTCTTGTGTATACTCACGTAACTCTAAAGCACGACCACACACTCTTGCTTTTGCAATAATGTTAAAGGTTTCTTTTGGCATACCTGATGGTAAATCTACAGTACTAAATGAATCAAATATTAAGATTTCACCAATATACTTAGAATCGATATTAGCTTCATTTGCAATAGCACCAACGATTTGACCTGGTTTTGCACCATCACGACGACCTACTGCTAATCTGTATCTAATCATCTCCATATCAGGATAGTCACGAAGAGGTTGAGCTACAGCTGCAGGAAGTCTTTGACGTCTATCACCTCTTTGCTCACGTGACATACCTCTATCTTCAAAGGTACGTTGTGCAGGTTCAGGTGCTGACTCATCTAATAATAAAACACCATCTTTTTGAGCCATCTTAGCAAGAGCTGCAGCTAAAACTTCAGCTTCAATAGCATCATCTGTTAATATCTCTGAGATAACCTCAAGATAAATACCAAGCTCACCTGCCTCAATTGTCTCTAAAATTTGTTGACGGAAGTTTTCAAGACGTCTTTTGTTAACATCAGCAATAGTTGGCATAGACATAGGCTCAATCTTTTGCTTAGTTACTCTTTCAATTTGACGTAATGCATTTCTCTCACGAGGAGATACAAATAAAATAGCCTCACCATTACGACCAGCTCTACCTGTACGACCAATACGGTGTACATAGCTTTCTGCATCATATGGAATATCGTAGTTAAATACGTGAGTTATTCTATTAACATCAAGACCACGAGCTGCTACGTCTGTTGCAATAATTAAATCTAAAGAACCATTCTTTAATCTCTCAATTATCTTTTCTCTTTGACGTTGTGGAATATCACCATGTAAAGCAGCACAAGCAAGACCACGAGCTAAAAGTTTATTAGCTACATCTTCTGCATCTGTCTTTGTTCTTACAAACACAATAACAGCATCATAACTTTCAACTTCAAGCATACGTGTCATAGCATCAATCTTATGTACACCTGATACAACCCAATAGCGTTGACGTACTGTAGTAGCTGTTGTTGTCTTTGACTCAATTCTAATTTCTTGAGGTTCTTTTAGATGATTTTTAGCAATTCTCTTAATAGCCTCTGGCATAGTTGCAGAGAATAATGCTGTTTGACGGATTTCTGGGGTATGATTTAAAATCCAATCAACATCATCAATAAAACCCATACGTAACATTTCATCTGCTTCATCAATAACAATGTATTTTACAAATGAAAAATCAATCTTACCCTTTTCAATTAAATCAATTAAACGACCAGGTGTTGCTACAACAACTTGAGCACCATGACGAAGTGATTTAATTTGATTTTCATAAGATGCACCACCATAAATAGGTGCAACTCTAAAATCTGGTATGTGACGAGCAAAACGTTGGAATGATTCTGCAACCTGAATTGCAAGCTCACGAGTTGGCTCTAATACTAAAGCACAAATACCTTTTGTCTTTTTATTGATATTTGACAAAATAGGAAGAGCAAAAGCTGCAGTCTTACCTGTACCTGTTTGAGCTTGACCTATTAGATCAACACCAGAAAGCATGGCAGGAATAGCTTTTTCTTGAATAGGGGTTGGACTTTCAAAACCTTGATCTTTTATAGCCTTTAAAACTTGTTTTGAAAGATCTAGAGAATCAAAAGTTACAATATCATCAATAATTTCTGCACTTGACTCATCTAAAGTTTCATTTTCATTTAAAAGAGTATTTTCTTGATTTTCTTGATTGATTTCTAGCTCGTTTTCTTTACTGACAATAGTATCTGTCATATTAACTCCATAAAAATGGGTCTTTAATACACAAATTTCTTTTTCCAAATTTTATCTATTAATATATTAGACAAAGCTTAAATTGCTTAAGCTATGTAAAGATAGCTAATAAACTAAAGTTGTACTACATGCCCAAAACCCGGGGCAACAACGTCTAAGACCCAAAACGCTCGCATATTATATATTAAATTTGTGATATATATATCATATTTTATAAAAAACTATATTTTTTTTTGAAAAAATCTATCTAAATATTAATATCTACTTTCTTAATATCTCTTATATTTGTTATTTGATAAGCATCCTTAATTAATATAAAATATTTTTTAAACTATAAACTATTTTTCACCAATAATTAATTTGTTTTAGCATACATAAATTTATATATTTTCATAAAAAAGGATTTTAATACATGCACATATACTTAGTAGGTGGTGCAGTAAGAGATGAATTACTTGGCCTAAATGCAGCAGATAAAGACTATGTTGTCGTTGGTGCTGATATAAAAACAATGCTAAATCTTGGTTATAAACAAGTTGGTCTTGATTTTCCTGTTTTTTTACATCCAAAAACTAATGAAGAATATGCTCTAGCTCGTACTGAGGTAAAAAAAGGTCAAGGTTATAAAGGTTTTTCATTTGATTTTAATAAAAATGTATCTTTAGTTGAAGATTTAAAAAGACGTGATATCACTATAAATGCTATTGCAAAAGATATAGAAACAAATGAAATAATAGATCCATATAAAGGACAAGATGATCTTAATAATAAAATAATAAGACATGTATCTGATGCCTTTATTGAAGATCCTTTGCGTGTTTTACGTGTAGCACGCTTTGCCGCAAAACTTCATAGTCTGCATTTTTCTGTAGCACATGAAACTATTGAGCTTATGACTAAGATTGCAGATAGTGGTGAGCTTAAAACTCTAACTCCAGAACGTATCTGGATGGAGATTGAAAAAGCCTTAAAAACCCCATCTCCTGCTGTTTTCTTCCATATTTTACATAAAACTCATGCTCTAAAAGAAGTATTGCCAGAGCTTGATGCTCTTTATGGTGTTCCAGGTCCTAAAAGATGGCATCCTGAAATTGACTCTTTTATTCATACTTTAATGACTTTAGATAGAATATCGCATGATACAGAAGATCCTGTAACACGCTTTGCTATGCTTTGTCATGATTTAGGTAAAGGTCTAACGCCACCTGAACTCTATCCGCATCATCCTCTGCATAATGTACGAGGTTTAAATCCTCTTCGTGACTTATGTAAAAGATTAAAAGTACCAAAAGCTTATGAAGATTTTGCAAAAATTGTGGTTTTTAATCACTCCTATATGCATCATCTTTATAAAAATGGTGCAGCATCAATTGTCGATCTCTTTAATGCTCTTGATGCTTATAGAAGACCTGAGCGAGTAAAACCTTTTGCTCTTTGTTGTAGAGCAGATTTTTTAGGACGTAAAGGTTTTGAAAATAGACCTTTTCCTCGTTATGAATACTTCCTTGCTATGTTCTCTTTGACCTATCATAATATAAATGTAAAAGAGTTTATTGATAAAGGTCTTAAAGGTGAGGAAATTAAAAAGGCTATTTATAATAGACGTGTTGAATTAATACAACAATTTATGCAAGATATGCCAAAAAATGAACTTAATGATAGTAATAATGAAGAAGCTCCTGCATCTTTATTAAATTATCTAAAGGATATCTAATAAGAAAAAACCCTAAGTTTATTTTTACTTAGGGTTTTATATTTTATGCAATATTAAAAGAAGTATAAAAGAGAAAAACCAAGTATTAATCTATATACTACAAATATACCCATACCTGATTTTGAAATATAACGCATAAAGAAGTGAATAACTAAAAGTGCAGTTATAAAAGATACAAAAACACCTAAAAGAATATCACTAAAAGAACCTACAAAAAGACCTGGATGACTATATAGCTTATAACCCTCAAGTAGTCCTGATGCTATAATAATAGGTATTGATAATAAGAAGCTAAAGCGAGCTGCAGCCTCAGGTCTTAGACCTAAAAATAAACCTGCTGTTAATGTAACACCTGATCTTGATGTACCTGGGATTAAAGCTAAAGCTTGTGAAAAACCTATAATTATTGCTTGTTGTAATGTAAGTGATCTTAAACTATCTGATCTCTGTCCTTGTATAGATGCAATAGATTTCCATACTAATTTTTTATTTACAAGTGAGGCAAAACCTAAAAGTAAACCAAAAATAATAGTTGAATAAGCAATAACATCTGTAGAACGAGCAATAGTTGATATTTGAGATTCAAAGAAAATACCAAATAAACCTGCTGGAATTGTAGCTATTACAATATACCAACCTATTCTTGATAAAGGTGTTTGACGTCTTGTAAAAATAGATTCAATAGTATGTGTACCTATTTGTACTAAATCTGCTAAATAGTAAATAATGACAGCAAGTAAAGTACCTATATGCATAGCAACATCAAAAGCAAGACCTTGATCTGGCCAATGTAATAATTGGCTTGGAAAAATTAAATGGGCTGATGATGATACAGGTAAAAACTCAGTAAGCCCTTGAATAAGGGCTAGTACTATAACTATAGTAGTTGTCACTTAATTTATCCTTATGCATCCCATGATGTAAATGATCTAGAAAAATCAAAATCTACTTTTTGTACTTGCATTTTTTCAGGTAGTCTTGGATACATCTCATTCCAAATTTCAGATACTTTTATATTTAATAATGGATGTACAAAATCACTTTCAAGTTCAACTAAAGGACATAGAACAAAAGGATAGTCTTGAATATCATGACGTGGAACTTTGCAAGGAACAGAGCGAACTTCATGACCATAGGTTAAAATATCAATATCAAGACGACGCTTTAAACCAAAGTTAGTACTATTGTTAAACATTGGTTCTAAGCCTGCTTCTTTTTCTATTTCATGTAATTTATTATATAGTTCATTTAAAGGTAATGATGTATTACCACCTATTACTATATTATAGTAATTAGGTTCTGCAGTACGAATAGCTTTAGATTCATAAACAGAAGATACTACAAAGTCTTCAAGTAAAGCTTTTAATTTGTCACATGCAAATAATAAAGCATTTTCTTTATTTAAATTAGAACCAACGCCTAAATAAACCTTAGTTAACTCCATAGTTAATTTCTCTCCTTGCTAACTAATACACCAACACTCTTACAATCCACAACAGCATTAGGCTTCATAAGAGAGATTTCTATTTTATTAACACCTACATAACGCTCTAATACTTGATCACAAATATCATATGCAAGTGTCTCTAATAAAAGAGCTCTTGCATTTATTATATAGTTTTTAATAAATTGACTTACCTCAGCATAGCTTATACCTTCAGCTAAATCCTCTTGATAAGCTACCTTACTAAAATCTGTATCTAATCTTACATTACATACAACAGGCTGCATATATTGTCTTTCATGAGGTAAAATACCAATAATGCAATTTACAGTAAGATCTTCAATAATAATACTATCCATTTTTAATACTCTTTATATTAATATTATTTATTCTATAAATCAGTAAGTGACCATCTTGGATGCACAACGACATCTAATGGTGCAATTTCATTTGCAAGAAATCTCATCATGCCAGCTTTAGCTATCATGGCTCCATTATCTGTACAAAATTCACGTCTTGCAAAAAATATCTCACCACCTCTTTTTTGCATAAGCGAAGTTAATGCAGATCTTATATCTGTATTAGCACTAACGCCACCTGCTACAACTAAAGTGTTTAAATTACTCTTATTTAAAGCACGAGTACATTTATTAACTAAAGTATCAGCTACAGCTTTAGTAAAGCATTTAGCTATATTTGCCTTATCTTTTTCTAAATCTGTACTTTGATGTACTACATTTAAAACAGCAGTTTTTAGACCTGCAAATGAAAAATCGCAATTATCTCTATCTGTCATAGGACGTGGAAATTTATAAGCATTTTCATCGCCATCTTTTGCTAATTTTTCAAGTAAAGGTCCGCCTGGATAATTTAAACCTAAAAGTTTAGCACTTTTATCAAAAGCTTCACCTAAAGCATCATCTAAAGATTGACCTAAAATCTTATACTTACCAGGTTTACTAACCTCAATAAGCATAGTATGTCCACCTGAAATTAAAAGTGCTACAAATGGAAATTTTGGAGGATTATCCTCAAGCATAGGAGCTAAAAGATGTCCTTCCATATGATGCACTGCTATTGCAGGTATATTTAAAGCATAGGCTAAAGAACGAGCCTCCATTGCTCCTACTAATAAAGCACCAATAAGACCTGGGCCTGCTGTATAAGCAATACCATCTAGATCTTCTTTAACCATATTGGCTTTTTTTAATACATCTTCAATTAAAGGTATAACTCTTTTTATATGATCACGTGAGGCAAGTTCAGGGACAACACCACCATATTCTGCATGCATAGCTATTTGTGTATGTAAACTATGTGCAATAAGTCCCTCTTTTTCATCATAAATTGCCACACCTGTTTCATCACAGGAACTTTCTATTCCTAAAATTCGCATATCAACCTTTTTTTATTTAAAATTTTTATATATATATTCTATCAAATAACCTTTCTATTATAGCAAAAGCTTAGGAACTTAAATAACTATCTAAACATATACTTATAAAAATATTTCTTTAAGAAAAAAGTATTAGTATTTAAGTTAAAACTTTAAATATTCTTTGACTTTTAATGATATTTCTTGTATGATCGCAAAAGTTTTTATTTAAGCTTGTCATGAAAAAATTATATGACAAGTAGTTTTTTATTTAAAGTGAGGTGGTTTACCACATGCCAGTCATTAGAGTACGTGAGAACGAGCCGTTCGACGTTGCCTTGAGACGTTTCAAGCGCTCTTGCGAAAAAGCAGGTATTTTAGCAGATGTAAGAGCCCGTGAATTCTATGAGAAGCCAACAACTGTACGTAAGCGTGCAAAAGCTTCTGCAATCAAGCGCCACGCAAAGAAAATGGCCCGCGAAAATGCGCGTCGTACAAGGCTTTACTAATCACGCGCCCATCTTTGTAGATATGGCTGTGTTAGTCTAGTTTTGTTAAAAAGAATTGATTTCTTTTTAAAAGATTAAATTAAAACAAAAAAGGGTAAGTATCAGCTTACCCTTTTTATTTGTACAAAGTTACTTTAAGATTACAATTGAATTATTAAAAAAGATAGGATTAATTTAATCTATGCTAAAAAATGATTCTTTATAATTTTAGAGATAAAAAAAAACAAGCTTAATGCTTGTTTCATTCATTTTATTGATGATATTTTTTAAGTGGCGGATGGGGTGAGATTCGAACTCACGGAGGGCGGAAACCCTCGACGGTTTTCAAGACCGTTGCATTCAACCGCTCTGCCACCCATCCTGTTTACGGAGACACATTATATATGAGTTTTGAATTAAATGGAAGAGTTTTTTTAACAAATTTTGAAGGTTTTTTAGAAAATATGGATGAATGGGATAAAAATGTCATGTTTGAGATGGCAAAAATAGATAATATTACCCTAACAGACCTTCATATTGCAGTTATTAATGAAGTAAGACAATACTTTATAGATTTTAATGCAACACCTAAGGTGCGTATTTTAATAAAAATGCTAAAAGATAAAGGCTATGATATAGACTCATCTAAACTTGCATCTTTATTTAATGATAGTGCTATTAAAATGGCATCAAAACTTGCAGGTCTTAAAAAACCAGCTCAATGCATATAAAAATAAAGCATCGCACAAGCGATGCTTTTTACCTTTAATCTTTCTTACTATCTTCATCAATCATAGATTTAACACCTACTGCTAAATACATTATCATTGACCATATAGTTAAAACTGTTGCTACAATTAAAAGAGCAATAGAAGCATAGATTATAAATTCATTATCACGCCAAATTAAACCTGCTATAGCTACCATTTGTATAGTTGTTTTCCACTTACCTACCCAATTAACAGCAACTTCAGCTCTTTGACCAATCTCTGCCATCCACTCACGAAGAGCAGATACAACAATCTCACGTGAAATAATTACAATAGCAGGAATTGATATTAATAAATTTATATTATTAAAGTAATCATGCTCATGTAATGAGTAATACTCTACAACTAATACTAAAGCTGCACATACAATAATCTTATCTGCAACAGGATCTAAAAAAGCACCAAACTTTGTAGTTAAATCTAATTTTCTTGCTAAATAACCATCTAATAAATCAGTAAAAGCAGCAAGCACAAAGACAAGAGCTGCATAAAAATTAGATTTGTCTGTTGGCCAATAAAATAAAATAACAAATACTGGTATTAATAATACTCTAGAGAAAGTTAGAATATTTGGTATTGTAAACATATCTGCATAAACCTAAGCAATTTATAAAAAAAAACACCTTTATAGCATAACACTATTTTTTATTTAAACTAAGTGCAATTAAGGAAGCCACAAAGGTCCTATAAAATCTTTTTTAGGTAGATTGAATTTATCATCATAAATTACATCTACAAGATATAAACCTTGAGCAAAAGCTGTAGGACCTGCTTTTGTTCTATCTTTAGCTAAAATTACAGATGATAGCCACTCCTTATCTTTTTGTTTATTACCAATTAATAATAAAGTACCTACTATATTTCTGACCATATGATGTAAAAAGGCATTTGCTTGTATGTCAAAAATAATAAAAGGTCCCTCTCTTTTTATATTGATAAAATGCATACATCTATAAGATGAACGAGATTCATCCTCTGATGATTTAAAAGATGCAAAATCCATCTCACCTAAAAGTAAAGAGGCTGCATCTTGCATTAAATCAATATCATACTCTCCAGTGTAAAAACTAACACCATCACGTAAGATAGCACTTCTGTGATATGTATTCTGTACAATATATCTATAACGACGAGCTTTTGCTGAAAATCTAGCATGAAAATCTTCGCTTACTCTCTTTGCCCATACTATAGATATATCATCTGGTAAATAAGAATTTGTACCAAATAAAAAAGCTCTTTCATCTCTATCTTTAGTAGTGTCAAAATGAATAACTTGACCTGTTGCACTTACTAAAGAATCTGTACGTCCTGCACATTGTAATTCAATTTTCTCATCTGCAATACGAGATAAAGCCCTCTCAAGCTCACCTTGTACAGTAATAGCATGATTTTGTCTTTGAAAACCTTTATATTTATTACCTTGATACTCAACACAAAGAGCAAAACGCATTAATTTTCACCTTTAAAAACAAAAAATTTTGATATAAAAAATGTTATAAATGTAACTATAAACATAGCTATGATAATTGCTATTAATCCTTTTATTATATAAAGCTCTAAAAGATATACTATGATATTTCTTAAAATAAGCATAGATATAGCTAAAAGAAAAAAGGAGAGCATTTTGCCATCTTTTTTAAAGGTATAAGATTTATGTCCAAAAAAAGATACAAAAAAAGCTATACAAAAAGCTATTGTTGTAACTAAATTTGAGTTTATACCCTCAAATAAAAAAACTAATAAAAAGGTAATACTTAGATCTGTTATTGTAGCAAGAGAACCTACAATAACAAATCGCACTAATTCAAAAAATGAAGACTTATTCATTATTTACTTTGCTCTTATCTTCATTTACATAAATACCTATATCTGTTTTATGTAGTCCATCTTTTAAGTCTTCTTTAAGTGAACCTTCTATATTTGAGGCAACATATATAGGTCTTTTTTTAACTTCATCAGATATTCTACCTACATACTCACCTATAACACCTATAGAAATAAGCTGAATTGCTCCTAAAAATAAAATTACACACATAATTGAAGCATATCCAGGTACATTTATACCATAGATAAAAGTTTCAACTAATATATAAATCATATATAAAAAGGATAAACAACCTATAAAAGCACCAAGATATGACCATACTCTAAGAGGTAATGAACTAAAAGAGAAAATACCATCTAAAGCAAAATTCCAAAGCTTCCAATAATTCCACTTAGTAGTACCTGCAACCCTATTTGGTCTTTTATACTCAACACCATAGGAAGTAAAACCAGGCCATGCAAAAAGACCCTTCATAAAGCGATTGTTTTCATCTAGTGTTTTTATAACATCAACAACACGCCTATCCATAAGTCTAAAATCACCTACATTAGATGGAATCTTAACTTTAGATGAAAGCTTATTAAAAATCTTATAAAAAGCACCTGAGGTTACTCTCTTTACCCCTGAATCTTTTGATCTATCTACTCTAATTCCATAGACAATATCTATATTATTTTCACGCCATGCTTTTATAAAATCTAAAATAAGTTCTGGTGGATCTTGTAAATCTACATCAATAGGTACAATAGCATCTGACTTTACTAAATCTAAAGCTGCACTCATAGCAGCTTCTTTACCAAAGTTTCTTGATAACTCAATTAAAGATATTCTCTTATTTTCTTTAATTAAATCTTTTATTATCTTCTTACTATTATCTTTAGAACCATCATCAACAAAAACTATTTTTATATGATCTAATACTGACTCTAAGGTCTTTTCAACCTCTTTAACAAAGATCTCAATAGTCTCTTCTTCATTGTATACAGGTACAATTAAAGAAACTTCATAAGTGTCATCATATTTGCTCATAAAAAACCTCTAAACAGTTAAAAACTCATGACGAGATTTTTCATTTGTTTTAAAGTGCCCACCTAAAGCTGTTGTAGTTGTAGATGAACTAGGATCTGTTACACCTCTTGATTTAACACAATAATGAATTGCATTTATAGATACAGCAACATTATTAGTCTCAAGCAAGGTTTGCATAGCAACTAAGATTTGTTGGGTAAGTCTTTCTTGTACTTGAGGTCTTTTAGCAAAAAATTGCACAATTCTATTTATTTTAGATAAACCTATAATTTTATCTTTTGGCATATAAGCAACTTTAGCAAGACCATCAATAACAACAAAATGATGTTCGCAAGTAGAGGTTAAAGTAATATCTTTAACTACAATCATTTCATCTACTTTCATCTTATTATCAATAACTGTTATGCTTGGAAAATTTCTATAATCAAGACCTGAAAATATTTCATTTACAAACATTTTTCCTACACGATAAGGTGTCTTTTCAAGGCTATCATCTTTAAGATCAAGACCTAAAGTACACATTATATCTTCCATACTTTTTTCTATTTTTAAGATCTTCTCATCAGAGCTAAGACCATTATCAAGTAAAGGAGTTTCAAGCCCTTTTTCAATTAGTGCTCTTTGCACTAATAGAGCTTCTTTTGATAAATTTTCCATAGTGATTTTTTAATAAGATAAAAGATTTATAAAAGGAACTTAGCTTAATAAAAGCATATTTAAAATTACACTAAAAAATAATATATAAAATTAAGCTATAATTTTATATAAAAATGTGTATTTAAAAAGAACTTACTTAGTATTTTTTCTTTTATTTTTTTATAAACTAAGTTTTATTTATTATATTCTTTATTTTTAATACTAGAAAGATATTTATATAAAAATTAAAAGGCTATTTTAAGACTTTATATATTTGAAAAATAAGATTAAATGTTAATCTTTAACTTCTTAAACTAAGTTTTTTTATTAAATAAAATTCATAAGCAAAAAAAAGAGATAACTTTATTACTCTAATTTATTGAAAAGTATCTCATAAAAATGAGATGCTTTTCACATTTTTAATATTTTATTGATAAATAAGTAAGTATTTACTTGATTATTATTTTTTTATAATTTATACTATCTCATAAAATAATGAGATGGGTTTAATTATGAAAACATTAGAAATTCCAAAACTTCCAGGTCTTAAAGTAGGTTCTAGCAAATATAAAGGTAAAGAGTATTTCTACATTCAAACTTATACTCATCATTATGATAAAGAGAA
>JARHZF010000045.1 GCA_029258325.1 Anaerobiospirillum sp.
AGTTCATTACGTGCACACTCATACTCATCAGGTGCATATTTATCATTCCAAATCTTAAACATTTTTCTATCTCTATCGCTTAAAGCTAGATCATATTTTTTTGACATATATAAATAAGCACGTGCAATCTTGCCTTTAGCATTGTCATTTACAATAACTTGCTTATTTTTAAAATCTATATTTATAAGGCAAGAGCCATAGGTTTTATTTGTATTAAGATGACCTTCAGTAAATCTCATATTACCTCTATCATTATTAATTTCACCTACAGCAGGATAGAGATTATGGAGATCACTTTCCATAACTCTAAATCTTTCGCTATTTTTTTCGCATTTCTTGCGACCACCATCTTGCCAGCATTTTAATTGATGACCAAAGTAGTGAGCTGGCATTACATGTTCAAACTCAATACGTGTAGCTCTATTTTTATCTTTACGAACTTTATAGCCTTCTTTTAAAGAATCCACAAATAATTTCTTTTTAGCATCAAGCTTTGTAATAACAGGATAATCACAATAGATAGTTTTAGTATCAACATCACTATCATTTAGCTTATGATATATTTTAGTAAGTTCACTTTTAGCCTTAGAAAAGCTCTTTATATTATCATTTGCAAAAGTGCTTAAAGATAAGCATAAAGAAGATAGAGCTAAAACTTTAAAAATTGTTTTGAGTTTCATATATAGCCTCTTTTAGTAATTACATTTACTTGTAATAAAAGGATTATCATTACCTTGGATTTTAGAAATAAGTTTATTTCTATCACATTCAAAAGGGGTTACGCCATAGCTTTGATCCCATTTTTGATAAATGGCCTTTTCTCTTTGATTTATTTTAATACCATATCTATGTTCCATATATAAATAGGCACGAGCTACCATACCACGAGATGGAGCTGGAGGCATAGCTGCTCTATTATGTGAATCTATAATCATAGGGCATGAGCCATAATCATGTCTATTAGAATTTATATAGGTCATTCTATAGTTAGATCTATCACCATTAACCTCACCAATTGCAGGAAAGAGGTTGTGCATATCACCTTCCATTGCCATAAAGAGAGCATCATTTTTAGAGCAATTTTCACGACCACCTTGAACCCAGCATTTTCTTATATGACCAAAATTATGGGCGGGCATTACATGTTCATATTCAATACGATTAGCACGGGCTTTATTATGGCGTACTTTATAACCACAAGCATTTAAATTTTTTAGAGCTAATTTATTGTTATTAAGAACAATATCGCAAGAGCAATAAAGGGTTTTTATTTGATATTTACGTGAAAGCTCAGCGTAAATACGCACTAGATTTCTTTTAGCATTATTAAAGTTTTGACCTTTATTAAAGCTTACATTTTCATTAAGTGTATAGTTATTTTGCATTTTGTCATCTTTATTAGATGAGCTTATACCAATAATGTTTGTAACATTATCAAAAAGTGAGCTTGAATTATTAACACCTATATGCGATAAAGTGCTATCTATTTTGTTATCTACAATATTTACTGTCTTATCTAGTACATTTTTTACAGTATCATTTGTAATATATTCATCAAATAATCCTTGTTTATATGCTTTTATAGAGAAAGTTAAGAGAATAGCAAGTGTAAAAATCTTAACTAAGTTGCGTATTGGTTTGCGTCTTCTGTATGCCATAGTAAACCTAAATATTATTTTAAATTTTAATAAGTTATAAAAGATAGGTTGTAATTATACTCTTTGTCTTTAGTTTTTATAAAGTAAAAAAGCACCTCTTTTATAGGTGCTTTTACATTATATTTATCAAAAAATACAATGAAAATCTCAAATAAATCTAAAATAGATTTGAAACTCAAAATAAACTTAAAATCTAAAGTAAATTCAAATGAATTTCAAATCCAAAATAAATTTAAAATCTAATTTTAGATTAAACTATAACCTCTTGAGATAGAACAGAAATATCATCCTCTTCTAAATTATCACGAATAGCTCTATGTTTAATTTCCTCAAAGGTATAAACATCAGATGGGTACATAACCACAAGGGCTTTATCACCATTTTGAAGGAAGTGAGTTTCACCAAATTCTGTATAACGTGTAGCACCAATTGAGATCATAAAGCGTTTTGGTTTATTAGCACCTACTATATAGGAGTGTATATTTTCAGCAGGACCTTTATCTTCTTGATTATTAAATTTATCTTTAAGCCAAGTAATTAATTGTTCATAGATATAGGAGTAATCAGATACAAAGCTATCCTCGCCATAGGCATAGCAAATTTCATCACGAATTAAGAAGCTTGCAATTTTATATTTATCTAAGATTGAGCCTTTAGTAAAGGTATCAATTTTAATTAGATTTGAGGCAAGACCTTTTGAGCATTCACCCCAATTTTTCTTTTCAGATATTTTTTTAGCACCTTCTTTTCTAATAGAGCAATCATTTGAGGCACCAAAGACAAGAGGTTTAATGTCAGCCACCTTATCACCATCATAGATAATATCGCAAACAATAGCACACTCAGGTTCTATTTGAAGTTTTTCCTCACCTTTTGGGAAGATAATTCTGTAATCATTAAATGGAAAAACTTTTAAATAAGATGGGGTATTTTCATCACCATTTGGAATATAGGTTGGAAATACAGCTTTAGGTGCATTTGCATCAGCTACTTGTACATTAACAAAGCAAGATGCCTCACCTGCTTGTTCTAAGTGACCTGTAAAATTACCAGCAACACCAAAAGTTGCAATTTCTTGTAATTTAATTTCCATGCTTTAACCTTTTTTAATTTAAACTTTAATTATTAAAATAATAACATTTAGATAAAAAATAAAAATAGGATAAGGTCAAAAAGATTTTATTTTATATGATAAAAAGGCTCATTTATTAATGAGCCTTTTATAGGGGATAAATATTAGATAGCTTGTTGTAAATCATCTACCTTATCAAGACGTTCCCAAGGGAACTCATCACGACCAAAGTGGCCATAACTTGCTGTCTTTTGATAGATAGGTCTTTCAAGATCTAACATCTTAATTAAGCCATAAGGTCTTAGATCAAATACTTCACGTATTGCTCTTTCGATCTTATCAGTATCAACAGTATTAGTACCAAAGGTATTAACAGCAATTGACACAGGTTCTGCAACACCAATTGCATATGAAATTTGAATTTCACATTCTTTTGCAAAACCAGCTTTAACAACATTCTTTGCTACATAACGAGCAGCGTAGGCAGCTGATCTATCTACCTTAGATGGATCTTTACCAGAGAAAGCACCACCACCGTGACGAGCTGCACCACCATAAGTATCAACAATAATCTTACGACCTGTTAAACCACAATCACCTACAGGACCACCGATTACGAAACGACCTGTTGGGTTAATGAAGTATTTAGTATCTTTAGTTAAGTATTGCTTAGGAATTACTTTTTTGATGATTTCTTCTTGTACGCCTTCAATAACAGCATCTAAAGATGCACTTTCAGCGTGTTGAGTTGATAGAACAACTGTATCTACAGCTTTAATTGAGCCATCATCGTTATAAACAAAAGTAACTTGGCTTTTTGCATCTGGACGAAGCCAAGGGATGATACCTAATTTACGAACTTCAGCTTGTCTTTTTACAAGAAGGTGAGCATAGGTAATAGCAGCAGGCATTAAAACTGGAGTTTCAGAGCAAGCATAACCAAACATTAAGCCTTGGTCACCTGCACCTTGATCTTCAGCTCTTTGTCTATCAACACCTTGATTAATATCAGGTGATTGTTTACCTAAAGCGTTTAAAAAAGCACAATATCTGCCGTCAAAACCAACTTCAGTTGAGTTATAACCAATATCACAAACTGTTTTTCTTACAATAGATTCTAAATCTACATTAGCTGTGGTAGTGATTTCGCCTGCAAGAACAACCATACCTGTTTTAACAAGGGTTTCGCAAGCAACGCGAGCTTTGCTATCTTGAGCTATAATTGCATCTAAAACAGCATCTGATATTTGATCGGCAACTTTGTCTGGATGTCCTTCAGACACAGACTCTGATGTAAAAATTCTAGACATTTTTATCTCTCTTTTTAGCACGAATTTGCAAAAAATCGTCTTACACAATAAGTGCTTAATGACTACAAAAAATCTTGAATAGGTTAATTTAAAACATAGACTAAAGCAAGAGTTTTAGTATTTATTATCATTTAAAAAAAATGTAAATTATTTTCATAATAATAATCAATACATTAAGAACAAAGAAAAAAGGTAAAAAAAATATTTTTTTATTTTAGTAAAAAATTACATTCATTTTTTAAACAAATGAATGTAAAAAATATTATTTAGTTAATAATTTTTCTATATTACAAATAATACGCTCTATTCCTAAACCATCATAAACTAATGAACAATTATGCACAAAGTTTTCATAATGCTCTTTTAAATAGGAAAGCTTTTTATCTATAACTTTATAGTCCTTTATTTCATCTAAACTACAATCTAAACCTATATTGTATTTTTGCAAAGAAGCATGACCAAAGACTTGATTGTCTGCAATAGTGACACAAATAGATGGAATTTTTGCACAAATTCTTTCATTGAACATACCACCATATGCACCTATTGCTAGATGAACATCTTGAAATAGTTTTGCTACATTGTCTGTATGCTTTAATACCTCAATATTTACAATATCTTTGCAAGCATTTTCAATATAGTCATAATCAGGATTAGCCTTACCTGTTAAAAATACAAAATCATATTTTGTATAGAGTTTGCCCTCTAAAATACTATTTAAAGTAGTCTTAGTAGCTCCAACAGGATCAGCTCCACCATAACCTACAATTACTTTAAAGTTATCTATATTTATATCTCTTTTAATTAAAGAAAATTCTTTTTTAACTAAAGAGTATTCTTTATTAACTAATAAAGTACAATCTTTATTAACTAGATCTTTATAATCATCTTTAAGTCTAACTAAACAAGGATCTAAAAGTATATGTGCTTTATGTGTCCTATTAGCAAGATCATCTACAATTAAAATTTTAGTATAGTCATAGATCTTCTTTTCAAAAGATGCATCAATACTATAATCATCAATTATAGTTAAATCATAATTATGCTCTTTAATCAAAAGAGCTATAGATTCTAGATCTTTTACATAAATATCTTTATATAAAGAGCAAAGGGAATACAAAGATGTATCTAAAGATGTTGAGTAGAGAGTAAATTCACAATTAGATAGTTCTCTTATAATTGAATTTACTCTCATTAAATGACCTGTAGCTATATCTTTATCAGCTCTTAAGATAACAGCAACATGTCTAGTCAAGATTTAGCTCCATTACAACTTTAGCCATAGCACGTGCAATATCAAAATCTTCCATAGTATCTATATCAATAACTCTATGACGAGGCATTATAAATACTCTTTTTATAAGATTATCTATATTTGTATTTTCCAAATATCTCTTTTTATAGAAGTAAAATTGACCTGCATCTTGATATGCTTTTTTTAGATCTTGTGAACGCATAAGCATGCAATCTGGCATAAAAGGAGTAGGGGTATTATTTTCTAAATAGCAAGATCTCTGAATTGGGAATGGGTATTCACAACAAGAGTAAAGATAATCTACATTATCTTTTTTAAATAAGTCAAAGCTATCTTGTAGGTATTTTGGTGTTAATAAAGGTGCTGTTGCATAAATACAAGTTGCAAACTCATAATCATCTTTAATGCATTTAAAGAAAGCGTCACGAGTTACATCAAAAGTACCTGTAAAATCATCAGCTAAATTTTTATCACGCATAAAAGGAACTAAAGCTCCATATTTAAGAGCAACTTCTTTTATTTCTTCATCATCTGTTGACACTATAACTTCAGAGAAGATCTTAGAGTTTAAAGCAGCTTCTATTGAATAAGCTATAAGAGGCTTACCATTAAAGTCTTTAATATTTTTATGTGGTATACGTTTAGAACCACCACGAGCTGGTATTATTGCAATTCCTTTCATATTAATCACCAAGTCTATCAATAACAGAGGCTAAAGTTGAGGCAACCATAGATTGATCTAAATTAGATAATTTTGGATATAGAGGTATAGATAAAGTATTAGAGAAGAATGTCTCTGCACCTTCTAATTTTTCATATTTATGTAGTTTTTGATAATAAGGATGAGCATAAATAGGAAGATAGTGCACTTGTACGCCAATACCTCTTTCGCGTAATTGTCTATAAACCTCATCACGTCTACCCTTATCAATACCTATTTGATATAGATGCCATGAGTTTTTATTAGTATCTGTATCAGCTACAGGTAGTCTTACATCAACATCTTTTAATAAATCTATATAATGTTTAGCAAGTTCACGTCTTTTATCTACAAATTCTTGTACACGTAATAATTGATTTATACCTAAGGCTGCTTGTACATCTGACATTCTATAGTTATAACCTAGTTCTATTTGTTCATAATAGAAATTAGGCATATCTTTATTTTCCATCTCTAAAGGATTATGTGTAATACCATGAGCACGTAAAAGAGATAGTTTTTTATAAAGAGCTTCATTATTAGTAGTTATAGCACCACCTTCTGTTGTTGTAATAATTTTTACAGGGTGGAATGAAAATACAGCAAGATCAGAGTAAGTGCAACATCCTACCATTTCATTTTCATATACAGAGCCTACAGCATGAGATGCATCTTCTACTATATAAAAACCATATTCTAAAGAGAGGGCTTTAATTGCTTTCATATCGCAAGAGCGACCTGATAGGTGAACACAAACTAAAGCTTTTGGTAATTTATTTAAGCTCTTTGCTTTTTCTAGTTGAACTTTTAATTTATCAACATCTATATTACCTGTATATGGATCTACATCCATAAATTCCACACTAGCTCCTGTATAAAGAGCACAGTTTGCTGATGCTACAAATGATATTGCACTTACATAAACAATATCATTTATACCAACACCTAAAGCTAACATAGATATATGTAAAGCTGCAGTTGCAGATGATACAGCTATAGCATGTTTTGCATTTACATAGCTTGCAAGTTCGCTTTCAAATTCACCAACTTTAGGACCTGTGGTTAAATAGTCAGAAAGCATTACATCATTTACTGCTTTTAAGTCGCTACTATCTATAGTTTGAGTGCTATATGGAATCATAACTACTATCCTTATTAATCTTTTTTATGAAAAAATGTCCTTAAAAATTAAGGACATTTTAGGAAATTATATTTATTTATTATAAATATTTATTATGTAATTCTCTTATTTCTTCTACACTTAGATAATGTGTATTATTAAATGAGTTGTACTCAAAGCCTAGAGGTACTTCAGTACCAATTTCACCATATTTTGTCTTCTTATAATCAATCTCGCTAAAAGATACAGATGGTTTAATGATAAAGAAGTCATCAAATTGAAGTGTGTGGAAAGCATCATCTTGAGGGCACATAATCTCATGAATCTTTTCACCAGGTCTTATACCAATAATCTTTTGTTCAAGATTTGGAGCCATAGCTGTTGCTAGATCTACAATCTTAATTGATGGAATTTTTGGAACAAAAACTTCACCGCCGTGCATACGTACAAGAGCAGATAGCACAAAGTGAATACCTTGTTCTAAGGTAATCCAAAAACGTGTCATCTTATCATCGGTAATAGGTAGGAAGGTTGTACCATCTTCAATTAATTTCTTAAAGAAAGGAACAACAGAGCCACGAGAACCTGCTACATTACCATAGCGTACTACAGAAAATAGGGTGTGTTTATCACCAACTAAGTTATTACCTGCTACAAATAATTTATCAGAGCAAAGTTTAGTTGCACCGTATAGATTAATTGGGTTTGCAGCTTTATCAGTAGAGAGGGCTATAACTTTTTGTACGCCACATTCAATAGCCATTTCAACTATATTTTCAGCACCATTAATATTAGTTTTAATACATTCCATAGGATTGTATTCAGCTGCAGGTACTTGTTTCATAGCAGCTGCGTGAATAACAATATCAACGCCTTTAAATGCTAAATATAATCTTTCTTTATCACGTACATCGCCAATGAAGAAACGTAATTTCTTTGCATATTCTTTATACATTTCTTGCATTTCAAATTGTTTTAACTCATCACGTGAATAAACAATTACTTTTTTAACATCATAATTATCAAGAATTGTTTTTATAAACTTTTTACCAAATGAACCTGTACCGCCTGTAACAAGTACTGTTTTACCTTGTAATTCTTTGGCAATGGCTTCTTTAGGTATCATTTAAATCTCCTTAACTTTATTGGGCAGTAATCCCATATTTTTTCATTTTTTCTACAAGTGTAGTTCTACGAAGACCTAAGTGCTCTGAGGCTTTGGCAACTACACCATTGCATTGAACTAAAGCTTGTTTAATCATAGTGATTTCCATATTAGAAACCATATCTTTTAAGTTTATACCATCTTTTGAGATTACAGGTATAAATGCTTTAGCCATATCTTCTTCACCTTCTATTATAGGTAAAGATTGTAAAGAGCTATCATCATTAGTTTCGGCAACATCTTCAATATCTGTAAAGAAATCTGGAGATGAGAATGCCTCAAGTAGAGCATCTCTTTCTGCAATAGGATCGTCTATTTGTTGTTCACCTCTATATTTAGCAGGGAGATCACATGCATCTACAACTTCATTTGAGTGTAAAATAAGTAATCTTTCAACTAAATTAGAAAGTTCACGCACATTACCTTTCCATTCATTTTGCATAAGAGTTTGCATTGCTCTTTGTGTAAATCTTAAAGTAATATTTTGAGATTTTCCGTGACGATTTAGCAATTCTTGAATTAAAAGTGGAATATCATCAACGCGATCGCGAAGAGGTGGCGTTTCTATAGGGAAAACATTTAATCGATAAAATAAATCTTCTCTAAATTTATTTTCAGCTACCATTTTTTCTAGATTTTGATGGGTAGCTGCAATAATTCTAACATTTGCGTTTATAACTTTATTAGAGCCAACTCTTTCAAATTTTCTTTCTTGTAAAACGCGTAAAAGTTTTACTTGCATTTGTAGTGGCATATCACCTATTTCATCTAAAAATAGTGTACCACCTTCTGCAAGTTCAAAACGACCAGCTCTTGATGCAAAAGCACCAGTAAAGGCACCTTTTTCATGACCAAAAAGTTCTGATTCTAAAAGTTCACCTGGAATTGCACCGCAGTTTACAGGAACAAAAGGTTTTGCAGAGCGATTTGACATTTCATGAATAGCACGAGCTACAACTTCCTTACCTGTACCAGATTCACCTAAAATAAGAACATTAGCATCTGTTTTTGATACTTGTTCAATTAAGCGACGAACTTTAGATATTGCATAACCTTTACCTACAAGTAATTTAATTAAGGTATTTTGTTTATCATCGCTTTTTGAGATTTTACGCATTGCTCTATAAGCTTGAGCAAAGTGAATTAAAGATATAAGTTCATCATAAGATGGTTCATCAGGCATTAGACCAATGAAGTTTGCATGTTCATCTTTCTTACTATAAACATTATCGCAGATAATAAAAGCAGTATTTTTATATTTATTTAAAATACTAGGATAGTCACCTTTATCTTCAAGGTTACCTAACATACATATATCTATATTATCTGCAGAAGAATCAAGGTATGACAAACATGTATCAACATCACCTGACTGACAATTACAGCCAAGGAAACTATATATAGTTTCTAAAGTTTGTCTTTTCTCTTCATCCTTTTCAATAATTAGAATGCTAAGAGGGAATTCCATAAAAGCTCCAATCTAACAAGACTTAAACATCTTGAGGCGAAATTTTGACATACCGTCAAAAAATGATTATTTATTGTAGCTTGTTTTTTTTAAAGTGTTAAGAAATTATTGAAGTATTGAATTAAATCAAATAGTTATCATTTATTTTTCTTCTCTAAAGTTTTTAATAAGCTCTTTAATTTAAAAGATAATTTATAAAAAATATTGTAAATTTAGTATAAAAATAAAATACTAATTTTAAATATAAAAAATATATTTAATTTATTGTAAAAAATATAACGTATATATATTTTATCAAATTATGTTTATAAAATACTTTTAAAAATTTACAAAATAAAAATCACATGAAATATAAAAGTCTCTTGTTAATAAAATTAATCTTCCTTTTAA
>JARHZF010000008.1 GCA_029258325.1 Anaerobiospirillum sp.
TTTTCAGGTAAGAGTCTTGAGTTATGCTCAAAAGATATGTTCTTAAATGAAAATGATGAATATGTTTATGCAATAGATGATAAATAAAGCTTTAACAGCTTAAACATCTTTTAAATTTGTGGATTAAGTAGTAAAGATTTTACATATGTATTTATCTTTGCTACCTCCTAATCCTACATCTACTCAACGTTATGTATTTAGAACATATGATAATGGTCAAACTTGGGAACGTGTAGTTGAACATTTCTTCCCATCAAATGTAGTAGCATGTGAAACCTCATCTTATGCTTTAAATGAAGATGTATATTTAGCAGGTTATGCTATTCATAATCCAGGTGATCGAGATCCTCGTGGTGATATTTATATTACAACTAATATAGGCAAACGCTTAATGGTTGCAGCTGGCGATAGTATGGGTTATACCAGTATTACTGGTGATGAGGATAATATTTACTTCTTATTTGAAGGTGGTGAGCGTCATGGTAATCTTTGGTTCCAAAGATTTGATATATCCTCAAAAGAATATGCAAATTTACCACTACAAATTACTGATAGGGTAAAAGATGGTTTATATGTACAAGATTTAATGAAAAAAGATAAATCATACATCAAGGGTACATATGCAAGTGGTGATGGTTCAGGTGGTGAGCTTTTATTTGTAACAGATAATTTTAATGTAGGTTTATTCTTTAATGAGACAAAAGAAAATAGTAAGGATGTATATCGTACCATTCAATATGATACAAAAGATGTAACCTTAGGTCTTAGCAAAAATAATACATTACTTGATAATGATAATGTTTTCTTAGGTTTATCTTATTCTCAAATTGATTATGAGAACAATTCAGATGCAAATGTTGTATCTTTACTTGCTGGTTATTCTTTAAAACACAATATAAAGGATATAGTTGATTATAAATTAAATTTACTAGGTATCTATAGTGATTATGACTTAGATCGTAATCGTGAAGAGGGTATAGGTAGAACAGCAAGCTTTAAGTCATATAGTGCTACTTTAGAAAATGCTTTAGCAAAAGATTTTTCTTTTGATGCTAACTCAAATATAACTCTAACAGGTGGTTTAAGATCAACTATTTTTGGTCATGATGGCTTTACTGAAGATGGTGGTAATGGTTGGAATAATGCAGAAGTTCATAAATTAAGTGAGTATTCACATGAATTATTTGCAAAAGTTGATGGTAGTTATACCTTTAATGCAAATGAATTTATGGATGTAACATTAAGTGCTGGTGTCCAATATTCAAGAAATCTAGTAGATATTGAAGAGTATAGAGAAGAAATAACAGTACTTGATGCTAACTTTACTATGGCACTACCAATGGAAGATCGTGATAACTATATTAAAGGCTATGCAGGAGCAGAGTTAGTATTATATAAGGATGCATCTATTGGTGTTTATGCAGAAAGTGATAATAATAGTAAACATTCAATAAAAGCTTTTGCCTCTTATAAATTTTAGTATTAAAACATCATAATCATATTTATAACATTTCAAAGCTATGTAAAGCTAGTTGTTTTCCTCATTAGTAAATAACTAGCTTTTTTATATAAGTTCCAAAATAATAGCAAGACTACTAGTAGCTGAAAGCACTGTACCTAAAAATAAAAAAATTAATCTTCTCTCAAAAATACTATAGCAATGTAAGTTAGGTTTGTATTTAGGATCACATAAAAACTTTACTTTGAAAAATGCCCCTAAAAATAAAAGTATGCCAACAATAAGGCATATTTCAAAGAGGTAGTTTTGAATAAATGTGCTAAAGATATTGTCATACATAGCGTCCTCCTATGTTAAAAAATTTTAGGTCTCTTTAAAAGATAGTAGCTATTAAAAGCTAAGTAAAGATTTGCTTTATATTATTGAGATCTAGTTAAAAAAAAATCTCTCTTAATAATTTAAGAAAGATTTTTACTAAAATATTGGGATATGATTTTTGATTATTTTGATGTTTAAATAGACGCTCCGTTAAATAAACTAGTTAAAAGTGTATTTGCTCCTAAAATTAAAGACATAGTAAATATAATAAAAACTATAGCTTTAACAAATTTGGTAATTTCACCTGTAGATAAAATTAGAGAAAAACCTGCGGCTACTATTCCAATTAAGCTTATATAAAAAGCAGCAGGACCTGCAAGTGAACTTGATAAAGTATAAAGCCATCCTTCATAAGGCATTATTCCTTGTGTATCTGAGCTTGCTGCAAAACAAGGATCAACTAATAAAATTAGCATTATTGTTAGATATAGCTTTAAGCTATTTAATCTAATAAATAAAGGAGATTTCATTTAAAACACTCAGTTGTGAAAACAAAAATCAATAAAAAGATTATATGTTTTTGTTTTATTGTGTGTATAAAATGAGTAATGCTTTTTATAGATGGTATTTAAATTAAAAAAATAAATTATTGAAAATAAAAATAATAATTTATTTTGCCTTTTAATAAAAAGATACCCATAGAACATAAATATGAACATGGGCATCTTAGCTTAAGGTCTATGTTTTATCAGAATTTGTAAGAAGCTTTAGCTCCTATAGATAGATCGCTTGCATTAGCACCTTTTTCATAGCCTAGATCTACACCTATATTTAGATTTTTATAGTCTGCTTTAATACCACCTTTTACTCCAAATACTACAGTATCTAATACTTTAGATTTTAGGTCTACACCATCAACTAAAGCTAGAGCACGAGTTGTGTGAGATATTTCTGTATCACCAAGATTGAAGGTTACACCTAGATCTAGATTTGGCTCTAAAACCCACTCATTTTTTTCTATTTTAGAACCTAATGATATACCTACAGGTATAGAGAATACATTCATACTATTAAAGCTATTTTCCATGTATTCAATACCTTGTGATTTTATAGTGTAATCATCTATATCATATTTACTAAATCTAAAGCCAGCATAAGGTGTTGTATAGAAGTTTTCAAAATCAAACTTATAAGAACCATAAGCACCTAAAGATATAACTTTAGTATCAACATCTGCTTGTGCTTTATCATCTATAATATTAGCTTTTATTGATGAGCTTTCACTCAAGTAGTTAATATCAGCTGTAATATTGAAAGCATCTTGCTT
>JARHZF010000183.1 GCA_029258325.1 Anaerobiospirillum sp.
TAAACTTTAAAAGCGAAAACAATCAAAGAATAGATGATGAGCTAAATAGCATTTTAAGTAGTGAGTGGTATAAGCAAACTACAGCTGACTTTAAGAATAATATTGATTTTTACTTAAAGAATAAAGATAAGGCTGAGGAAATTATCTTTGCTAATCTACCTTTTGTTGATGCTATGTTAGGTGAATCTTTTATTAAAGCTGAAACTAATAAAAAGCGTTATAAATTATATATAAAAAATGATGGCAATATAGCAACTGAAGTAAGTATACCTGATAATAAGATTTACAATTTAAATTTAGAAAAATTTGATAATTGTAGAATTAAAGGTGAGTTTAATGACAGACGTTTTGATCTTTATGTAATTGAAAAGCGAGATGGTTCTAAGAACTTTGACATCTTTACAAAGCGTCTTGGTATTATTGATAATATCAATGAAGAAAAAGGTGTATTACACATACTTTTCAATACAAGAGAAGATAGTGTTGTCTTTATGGATAAACTTGACTTTAAGTATGAAATTGGCACTTTAGTTTATGCTTATTTAAGCCATAATGAAAAGCGTTTAAATGTAGTGCATGTAGAAAAAGCTTTAGATGTTGACTATGATATAAGTTACTTAGTAAAAGAATTTAGAGGACTATGTTCTTTTGTTGAGGGTAAAGCTTTTGCCTTTGTTGATGATGTATTTATTGCAAGTGATTTATTTTTAAAGCATCCTTTATCTTATGATAAGGAAGTAAGTGGCAAGGCTATTTTAAGCTTTGATAAAAAGCGAGGTCAATGGGGCTGGAAAGCTATTAGTATTGATGATTAAAAAATGGGGGATTAAGTTCCCCCTATTTTTTATATATCTTTAAAACCATCAATAGTTAAAACTCTTTTGATATTGTGATTTAAAGATTTTATTGTATTTATAATTTCATTTACATAATAAGGTGATTTAACACCTAAGATTAGATTACAAGTTTTATTTTCTTTTAGATAATAACTTGCAGCTTGTACTTTTATCTTTGTATTAAAAGGTGTGGTAAATAGAGCATTATGACGACTTTCATCGCTATCTAATATTATTATGTTATTTGTAGAGAGTTGCTCTTTTGATAATGTATTTAAGATATTAAAGGTAGTAACACCACCTCCATAAATCACAATATCTTTATGTTCTTTTACAAAAGCTTTTATATTTAAGACAAAGTCTTTATCTAAGATATCTTTTTTAGTGAGATTTACACTAGTAGTAAAGATAGAATCTTTTTGCTCTTTTGTAAAATAAGGTTTATATTGACTAATATCATCAATTTTTTCAAAAACTAATTGATAGTGACCTGCTTTAGATAATTTTTCAATAGGAGTTGCCTCTATTAGATTAAAGAGAAAATCATGAGCAAGTTTATCAAAAAAATCTAAGCAAAAGCGTCTTTTTTGTAGTACATGTATGCCATCAATTGATGGATTTTCAATAAAAAGCTTACCATTTTTATTTAAGCATTTATGCATAAGTTGCATAAAATCTTTTAAATCATCTACAACACCAATAATACCACCTAAAATTATGCCATCTACTAAAGTTTTAGGTTTATTATTAAGATTAAAGTAATCTTTTACTATAGTAATACCATCTTGACTTACAATTTGAGCTGATGGATCGTATCCATAGAGTTTATTATAATTATCTTTATGTAATTCTTTTAATAAAAAGCCATCATAACAACCTATATCAACAATAGTATCACTACTTTTTGAGTATTTTTTTATTATATTTAAAAAAGGAGTGAAGCGACTTGTGCCTATACCTTGATTAGCTTTTATAAATTCATAAGCTTTAAAACAGCTATCACGAGTTTTGTCATCTACATCAAGTTCATTAAATCCCATATGACAATCTTTACAGATAATAGGAGTAATAGACACAAGTTTATTCTCAAAATTATGTACAGAGCGAGGTAATATACTTTCTGTAACGCTTTTAAATGTAAGTACATTTTGAGAATTACAATAAGGGCAAGACATTTTTTATTTATTCCTAATTTTATTTATATAGTAAAAATTTAAAATACACAGTTTTTGATATAAGTATATTTAAAGAGCATATATCAAAAAACATTGTTATTTTAGTTTTACCTTATATTTATCTAATTGTCTTTTACAAATAGCACGAGCTTCATCTGTTGTTTTTGCTATAGAGAGTAAGTAACCATGTTTTAGGGCATTAGCACCACAAGAGCAAGGTTCTATAATATCCCCTACTTTTAGATCAAGGCTATTTATATAAAGACCATCTTCACTATCAGTAGGAATAGCCTCAACTACACCCTCATCTAAATCACAAAATCTTAGACAAAAGCATTTATCATTTGGTAATTCTATATCATAGAGTTCTTTATCTTCTAAGATAGTATCAAGCCAAATATCTATGGCATTTTCATTATAAAGATTAAATACACTAGGTAATGCATTACCACCAGGTCGACCTGCTATATCAATTACATAAGCTTTTTTATCGTGTGAGAAGATGACATCTGCATTTATTAAAGAATTACTAATACCTAAAACTTGTGCTGTTTTAAAGACAGTTTTAGCAATTATATTTTCCTCATCTTTAGTTATTGAAATAGGTTTAAAGTATTCAACTTCTTGGCGATAAGGAAGTTTTGAGACTCTTTTTTCAAAAATAGCTACTTTTTTATAAGCATTATTTTTAGTAATAAGATTTACAGAAAATTCAATACCGTCAATAAAATCCTCAATAATTAAATCATCATATTGAGACTGACTATATGAATACTCTAAAGCACTATCAAAATCATCTTCTTTATCTACATAGATAACACCTAAAGAACCAGAACCATGCACTGGTTTTATAATAAGAGGATAATTTAAATCTTCTTTTTTAGATGTTACAGGATATTGTTTTGCATAAGGTAGATTATGCTCTTTTTGAATTAAATTTACTTTATCTTTTGAGGTAAAGTTTAAAGTTGCAGCTAAACTTATACCTTTAAAGTTAAAGTGTGAATTTATAAAACCTACAGAGGTAATTATCTTACCTAGAGGTTGAGGTAAGGTATTATCTATATTATATTTTTTACCAATTTCAATAAGACTTATTTTATCCTTTAAGTCATAATAAATTGGAATTAAAAGTTCTTTATCTATAGCATCTTGAAAAAACTTAGGTAAAGTATTTTTATCTTTTAAAAAATAAGCTTTAGAGCTTCCATCTACACATATTACTTTATAGCCACGCATTAGAGCTCTTTGTATAGAGTTAGCTTGTTCAAAGCCTGCTCCTATTGATAATAAAGTAAATGTACTCATTTATAAAATCCTTTTTGTCTTGTAGTAAGTATTATCTATATCTCTTTTTAAAGACATCTATATTTTGCATTTTGCTTAAGATAGATTTATCTAATTCAAAAGCATTAGTATGTGTAGATATAGCATGACTACTACCATGATCGTGTCCTACCATATTATTAATTAATGCTCTATGCTCGCCCATTAGATAGTTTGGAAGCAAATAAACAAGCTCAATACTATCTTCTAAAAAATATGTAAGCAAATCTTTAATACTATTTGCAATATATAGAGATTTGTTTACATCTTTATCCTTATATAGAGCGTTTACAATTAAAGATAAAAAGTAATAAATAGAGCCTTTTAATAAATCTTGATTAAAACATGTAGTGTTTTCTACTTTTTTATATATAGTATAAAGATTATCTAAATAACTAAGTCTATCTTCTGCTTTAAAAGATAAATCATGAATTAAACTTACACAAAAATCTTTATAACTATCTTTATCAATAAGCTTTGCAAAATCATCTAAATTAAAATCTATGTTTTTACATAAAGTATTTAATATAGTGTCTTTAACTAAAGCTTTATTTAAAACATCTACATTTTTAAAGTCCAAATCCCTACTATGCTTTGCTTTAGTATAAGCAATCTTTGCACCATCAGAGCAATTAGTAACATTAAATTTATAAAATTTGCTCATATTTCTTATGCTACTTTCAAAGACTAAAATAGCACTTTTATAAAGTGGAATTGTAGTTATCTCACCATTATCAAAGTTAGACTCAATTATATCTTTAAATTGATAATCAGCTCTATCTTTCATAGATGGTCTATCTTGCATAGTCTCTATACTTTTATAGTAAAGATTGTCTTTAAAGTGAAGAGGTGCATCACTTCTTTTGCCACAATCACTACCAAAAAGATATATATCTTCAAAACCTAAAAGTAAAGCAAAAGTTAGAGCAAAATTAGTGACAAGAGGATTCATATTTGCCATGTAGGCAAATTTATTTTTATACTTTGTATTATTATGCTCTATCATATTAAAGAGCATTTCACCTGCTTTTATATAAAGCATATGCTTTTTAAATGGCTTTAAAGTAGAGTGATGAATAATATCTGTACCTACTAAAATAACATTATCTAAATAGTTAGACTTATTTAAGTGCATAATAGATTCAATTATTGCAGGTATTCTTTCTGTAACCATAAAGAAATCAGCTTCAATACCACTATTATAAAGTGAGTCTAAAGCACTACCACAAGCTATAATTAATGCCTTATCCTGATTTTCACGTAAGAAAGCTATATCATTTTCAAGTGATGGTCCATTTGCCACAATAAAGACTTTTGATTTTAAAATATTAGCATTTAAGCTTTTATCACACATAACAAAGTTATGTCTATGCTTTATATGATAGAAAGAGTGCGATAAGGCAAAAAGACTATCATCTAAAAAACCTTTATTTGTAAGGTTTAAAGCTATATAGTTTTTTGAGATTTCTTTTATAGTATCTTCTATGACTTCTGTATTTGTATGAATAAAAAATGATGCAACATCAGCTACAAAATGACCATTTTTATTTAAATAATCAGAAATAAAAGCCATCATACCATCTTTATCTTCGCCTATGCAAAAATCAAGATAAAAGCCATTATCCTTTATATAGTTAAAAAGATTATTAAAGTCATAAAAGTGTAGTGCTATAAAGAAAAAATCTTCATTTGGCTCAAAAACTAAAGCTCTTTTTATGTCTATATTGTCATATAGTGTATCAAAATAAAAGGCAGAGCAAATACCAAAGATAAAGAGCATTGGAATTGACTCAAAATCTTTTAAGATTAAATTTTTATCAAAATCTTTTTGAAATAACTCTATACCTTCATTTAGATATCTATGTGTTAGTTGACCATATTCATCCCATATTGAATTTACTGCAAAACGAGATAGAGGTGATTTATTTAAAAAAGATAAAGCTTGCTCACGTGATATAGCATCTATATTCTCATAAAGAAGAGATCCATTATAAGTAAAGTTAATAGTGCCACTTTCTTCTATAAAAAACTCTACCTTATTTTTAAACTTATAATCTTTAAAACGTGTGTAAAGATGAGGATAAAAAGTCTCTAGAGCTTTTAAATTTGATAAAAGTCTATCATTTAAAGAGAGATGTAAGATGTTTTCACGTCTTACTTTTTCAATAATTAAAGCCCTCTCATCGCCTTTTATATTATTTTCATCAAGAAATTTAATTAAAACTTCATCATCTATTACTGTATAAAACATAAAAAATATCTCTTTTATTTAATACATATTTACATTGTTTATACATAAAAAACTTATGTTATTTTAAATAACAAAGCAAAAATCTCAAGGACTTTTTTATTTATATCTCTTTGTAAAAGATTTTACTTCTTGTAATTTCTTTTCAATATCGTCATCAAGCTCAAATTTAATTGTATTTGTAGATAAAGAAAGACTATCACCATGATCATGACCTATCTTATAATTAATAAGTGCTCTATGCTCACCCATTAGATAGTTTGGAAGTAAATACACAAGCTCAATACTATCTAAAAGAAAATAGATAAATAAATCTTTTACTTTATTTGCAAAACTTAAAGATATATTTATATCTTTATCCTTGTATAAGGTATTAACAATTAAAGATAAGAAATAATAGACAGATCCATTTAATAAAACTTTATTAAAGAATGTAGTTTTTTGAACTTTAGCAAAAATTGCATCAAGATTATCTAAATAACTAAGTCTATCTTCTGCTTTAAAAGATAAATCATGAATTAAACTTGAACAAAAATCTTTATAGCCATCCTTATCAATAAACTTTGCAAAATCATCTAAATTAAAATCAATATTAGAGCAAAGCGTACTTAACATAATTTCTTTAAAAACATCCTTATTTAAAGTTTTAACATTCTTAAAGTTTAAATCACTACTATGTTTAGCTTTAGTATTAGCAATCTTTGCTCCATCTGAACAATTAGTTATACTAAATTTATAAGATGCTGTTTTTATACTTTGCTCAAAAGTTAAAAGAGCTCCTTTATAAAGCTGTGTAGTCTGTACATGACCACCAAAGTTTGCTAAAACTTCATCATTAAAGTCATATCTAGTCCTATATTTTGCATTTTCAATATGATTATAGTAAAAGCTATCTTTAAAATGCACAGGTGCATCAATACGCTTACCAAAGTCACAGCCAAACATATAGATATCTTTAAAACCTAAAGTTAAAGCAAAAGATAGAGCAAAGTTTGCAACTAAAGGGTTCATATCATAAATATAGGCAAACTTATCTTTATATTGAGTAAGCTTATTGTCTATAATGTCAGCAAAAATTTCACCTGCTTTTATAAAGAGCATATGCTTTTTAAAAGGCTCTAAAGTACTATGATGTGTAATATCAGTACCAACAACAATAACATTATCTAAGTAATTAGATTTATTTATTAAATGTTTAAAAGAATCTACAACACATGGCGTTCTTTCTGTAACCATAATAAAATCAGTTTCAATACCACTATTATAAAGTGAGTCAATAGCACTACCACAGGCTATAATTAATGCCTTATCCTGATTTTCACGTAAGAAAGCTATATCATGTTCAAGTGATGGTCCATTTGCCACAATAAAAATCTTAGTTTTTAAGAGATCTTTATTTAACTTTTTATTATGTTTTACAAATTTATATTTATGCTCTACGCTGTAAAAAGAATGGGATAAAGCAAAAAGACTATCATCAAAAAAACCATGACAGAGATTTAAAGCTATATAGTTTTTAGAAAGCTCTGCTATAGTCTCTTCTATAACATCTGTATTTGTATGAATAAAAATAGAGGCAACATCAGCTACAAAAACACCATTTTTATGTAAATAATCTTGAATACAATTAATCATGCCATCTTTATCTTTGCCTATGCAAAAATCAAGATAAAAACCATTATCCTTTATATAGTTAAAAAGATTATTAAAATCATAAAAGTGCAGTGCTATAAAAAAATAATCTTCATTTGGCTCAAAAACTAAAGCTCTTTTTATGTCTATATTGTCATAAAGTGTATCAAAATAAAAAGCAGAGCAAAGACCAAAGGCAAAAAGCATTGGAATTGATTCATAATCTTTTAAAGATAAGGATTTAAAATTAGGACTTAAATCTTTATTAAAAAGATGTATAGCCTCATTTACATATCTATACGTAATTTGACCAAAAAAGTCTGGTAAATCCTTTAAAATTACACGTGAAATTAAAGAATCATTTAAAAAAGATAAGGCTTGATTACGAGATAGTGTATCTACATTGTCATAAAGAATCTTACCATTATAAGTAAAGTTAATAGTGCCACTTTCTTCTATAAAAAACTCTACCTTATTTTTAAACTTATAATCTTTAAAACGAGCGTAAAGATGAGGATAAAAAGCCTCTAGTGCCTTTAAATTTGATGTAAGTCTATCATTTAAGGAAAGATGTAAGATGTTTTCACGTCTTGTTTTTTCTATAAGAAAAGCTCTCTCCTCTCCTTGTATATTATTATCATCAAGAAACTTAAATAAAACATTATCTGGTATTACTGTATAAAACATAAAAAAATCTCTTTTATCTTAATTATATCTTTTTGTAAAAGGAGCTATATTTTGCATCTTAGCTAAAATAGCTTTATCTAGCTCAAAACTACATAAATCTGTAGATATTGAAAGACTATCACCATGATCATGACCAATCTTATAATTAATAAGTGCTCTATGCTCGCCCATTAGATAGTTTGGAAGTAAATAAACAAGCTCAATACTATCTAAAAGAAAATAACTAAATAAATCTTTTACCTTATTTGCAAGAGTAAAATCCCTATCATCTCCATATTTATATAAGGCATTTATAATTAAAGTTATAAAACTACTTAAAGATGCTTTTAACATAGTTCTATTAAAGATATTAGTATTATTTATATCTTTATAAATATGCTCTAATTTCTCTATATATTCATTGCGTGATGATACTTTAAAAGATAAAGCATGAATTAAAGTTTGTACATAATCTTTATAGTCATCTTTATTTATATGCTCTAAAAAAAGCTTAGTATCAAAATCTATACTTTTTGTTATAGTACTTAAAATACTATCTTTTATAAGTTCTTTATTTAGATCACTATCTAAAGAAAAATCTAAAGCATCACTTCTTAGAGCATGAGTATGTAAAATACGAGCACCATCAGAGCAATTTACTATAGAAAAATCATTACGATTACTTTCTAAAATAGCATTTTCAAGCTCTAAAATTGAATGCTTATAAAGGCTATTACTTTCACAAAAACCTCCAAAGTTGCCAGGAACTTTAGTATTTAACATATAATAAGAATAATCTTCTAAATCATCGCGAGCATTATAGTAAGAGCTACATGTAGAATGTAAATTTATATAATCTTTTTTACCATTATCTACACCAAAGAGATAAATATGTTTAAAACCTAAATTTAAAACAAAAGATAAAGCTAGATTTGAGACTAAAGGATTCATATGAGCAATAGGTCTTATTTTATCCTCATATTCAAAATTAAATGCGTGAATTAAATTTGCAAAAATTTCCCCATCCTTTAAAAAGAGCATATGCTTTTTAAAAAGATTAAAGGTACTATTATGCACTATATCAGAACCTACCATAATAACTTTATCTAAAAAGTTATTATTATTTAAATGAGCTATAGACTCAAAAATATTAGGACAACGCTCTGTTACTACATAAAAATCAGCTTCAATACCACTATTATAAAGTGAGTCAAGAGCTGTACCACAGGCTATAATTAAAGCCTTATCTTGATTTTTACGTAAAAAATCTATGTCTTTATCAAGAGATGGACCATTTGCTACAATAAAGATATTTACATCTTTAATAGCATCATTTAATTCCTTATCTTTTAAAATAAAGTTCTTTTTATGCTCTATATTATAAATGCTATGTGAGAGGGCAAAAAGGCTGTCATCAAAAAAGCCTATACCCATATTTAAAGCTACATAATTACTTTGTAAATATGCTATTACCTCGTTTAAGATAGGTGTTTGCATATGTATATAGATTGCAGATAAATCTGCTATAAAATTACCATGTAGATTTAAATAAGATTTAAGATAGGAAATAATGTCATTTTTATTACCCCCTATACAAAAAGTAATGTCAAGATTATGCTCTTTTATATAGGTAAAAAAAGAACTAAAATCAAAAAGATGGAGGGCTATGTAAAAGAGATCTTCATTTGGTTCAAAGATAAGAGCTCTTTTTATATTTAAAGAACTATAAAGAGTATTTAGATAAAAAGCAGATCCAAGACCAAAGGCAAAGAGCATTGGTATATCTTTATAATCTTTTATAAAAGTAGGACTTTCTATATCCTTATCTTTATTTAATAAAGCTACACTTTCATTTATATAACGAAAGATAAGTTGAGAAAACATATCTGACATATGAGGTATAGTTATACGTGAGAGCGTATTATTATTTATAAAAGATAAAGCTTGCTCGTGTGATACTTCCTTTATATTAGAGTAAAGCTTTACACCATTTATAGAAAAATTAAGTTCATTATTATCATCTAAAAAAAACTCAACTTTACTTTTAAAGCTATAGTCTTTAAAACGTGCATATAAATTTTTATCAAAAGTAAAAAGAGCGTTAAAATTTCTGTCTAAATTTTTATTTAAAGCATCAAATATTAGATTTTGTTTTCTAGTATTTTCTATGATAAATAAACGCTCATCACCTTCTATATTATTTGAATTTAAAAAATCTAGAAGATAATCTTCTTTTATAATTGTATATGCCATAATATTATCCAAAAAAAAGCTATGCTTTATAAATCTTAATTATATATTTATGCCCATCTTTATAGAAAAAAGCAGGATAATTATCATTATCAACTATACGCAATAAATTAAATTGCTCATCTAATGTTTTATCTAAAAATAATTCACTATCTTTTTCTGTGCGTTTTCTATAATAAGTTCCATCCCCCTCTTGTGCTTTTTTATTTTGTACATAAGTATCTTTATGTAAAATAAAGTCACAACAGAGATCTACTATAGCACTACCTATTTTTGCTCTTATATCATCTATAAGCTCAAAGCCATCTAGTAAAACATGTCTTTTTATATAGATATCCCCATCATCTACTTTATCATTAGCCTCAAAAAGAGATAAAACAATATCATTATCTCCATTTAAAATAGACCAAATAAAAGGAGACCACCCTTTACCTTTTGGTAAATCACTTGCATGAACTACTATATTATGTTTATTACAAGATAAAGTGTCTTTATCTACTATATTTGTATAGCTTAAATAAAAAACAATATCTTCATCTTTTACATCTTTATGATTATGCTTTAAAGAAAAGATATAATTATTTTTTAAGCAAAAATCCTCAATATCTTTTACATATAAAGAAAACCAAGAATTTTGTGGGCTTACAACTGTAATTTTAGTGCTCATTTTTATGTTATAAAACCATTTAATTA
>JARHZF010000195.1 GCA_029258325.1 Anaerobiospirillum sp.
CAATTTGAGGTTTTTGATTAGCTTGAGACAATATAGATTGTGAAGCTTGTTGAATAATCTGTTGTTGAGTTAGATTTGCAGTTTCCTCTGCAAAGTCTGTATCACGAATACGTGAGCGTGCATCTGATTCATTTTCAGCAATAGATGCTTGATTACGTATAGTTGATTCCATACGATTTTGCATAGCACCTAGGTGGGCTCTTTGTTTATCAATAACATAGATCATGCTATCAATAAAAGATAAAACCATTTGAGCAGATGTATAATTACTAATCTTTAAATATTGTGGTTGTTTTGCACCTGGTAATGCAGATGTAAATGCTGATAGTTGTTTATTTTTAAGACCTGCAGCTGATGCTATCATAGATAAAGTAAAACCACGAGAGAAACCAGTAAGTACTAATTTATCACCTGAATTTGCACCTACTTGTAAAGTAATTGTTCCATCTTTCTCTACAAGACCATGATTTGTTGTTGCTGCTTTACCTAATTTACCATTACCAGCTAATATCTTTTCACCTGCAAAGGTTGATTGGCATGCTATACGTGAAATTTCAAGTGATAGTTCTACAACTTCTTGTTGTAAAGCATCTCTATCTTTTTGTGAGTTTGTACCATTTGATGCTTGCACTGCAAGAACACGAATTCTTTGCATCATGTTAGTCATTTCTTCCATAGCACCCTCAATTGTTTGAGCTAGAGCTATGCCATCATTTGTATTACGGTTACCTTGGTTTAAACCGTTGATTTGACTAGTTAATCTGTCTGATATTTGTAAACCTGCAGCATCGTCTTTAGCACTATTAATACGAAGACCTGATGATAATCTTTGATAAGTAGTAGTTAAAGAATTTGTAGCATTTGTAAGCTTTCTTTGTGAATTTAAAGAACTCACATTTGTGTTTACGTATAAAGCCATTTTTCTCTCTCCATAAAAAAATATAAAATTTCATGAAAACTTTATGCCACTTCTATTTATAAAAAAATGTGTAAAAACAATAAGTAAATTTTTAACTAAAGTTATTTTTTTGTCTTTATAATAAAAACATTAATTTTTGCTTTAATAAAAAGGTTTTTGGTTATGAAAACTATAAATGTAGTTGCTGCTATTATTCTAGATGAAAACAATAAAGTCCTTGCTGGAAAAAGATCTTATGGAAACTTAAAAGATAAATGGGAATTTCCTGGAGGTAAAATAGAAGATGGCGAAGATGATAAGACAGCCTTAATTCGTGAAATAAAAGAAGAATTAAATCTAAATATAGAAGTTCAATCCCTCTTTTATACACTAGATTATGATTATCCTAGTTTTCATGTACATATGAATTGCTATTTTTGCAAAATAATAGATGGTGATTTAAAACTAAGTGCTCATAGCTTATGTAAATATATAGATGCAAATGCACTTTTTGATTATGATTTTTTAGAATCTAATATTGATCTTCTAAAAAAACTACAGGAATTTCTAATAAATAAATCTTGAAAATAAAGACTAAATCACTTTTTTAAAAAAAATTAGAGTTTTTTTGTTAAAAGTTATACTTTTAAATAAAAAATAATTAAAAAAAAAGCATATGATATTAAAGTGTAATTATTTATTTTTTCCATTGTGAGAAGGAGTTGTTTATGTCTGGTGTAATGGCAATGATTCTAGCAGGTGGTGAAGGCACTCGTTTAATGCCTTTAACAAAATCACGCTCAAAACCATCTGTTCCTTTTGGTGGCTCTTACAGATTAATTGATTTCGTTTTAAATAACTTTGTAAACTCAGGTATTATTCGTCTTTACGTAATTACTCAATATAAATCACAATCTTTATATATGCACCTTAAGAATGGTTGGACAGTATCAGGTATTCCAAACTGTTTTATTGATCCAATTCCTGCTCAAATGCGTACAGGTAAAGATTGGTATAAAGGTACTGCAGACGCTATTTATCAAAATCTAACATTTATAGAAGATCAATATGCAGATGATGTTTGTATCTTCGGCTCTGACCATATCTATAAAATGGATATCAGACAAATGCTAGATTATCACCAAGCAAATAAAGCAAGCCTCACAGTTGCAGCTATTAGAATGCCAGCTCATGATGTTGCAGGAAGATTTGGTGTTATTGAAGTTGACCAACAAGGTAGAATGATAGGCTTCCAAGAAAAACCTCGTGATCCAAAAGAAATTCCAGGAGATCCAGGTTACTGCCTAGTTTCAATGGGTAACTATATCTTTAAGTCAGATGTTTTATCTAAAGAATTAGTTGAAGATGCAAAAGATCCAAACTCATCTCATGACTTTGGTAATGATATTATTCCAAAACTATATCCAAAGGGCAATGTTTACGTATATGACCTATCTAATAATGTAATTGAAGGTGAACCTACTGATGTTTACTGGAGAGACGTAGGTTCTATCGATGCATATTGGGATGCTCACATGGATTTAGTATCAGAAAATCCATCATTCTCCCTATTTAACCTAAAATGGCCATTACATACATTCTATCCACCTCTACCACCTGCACACTTCTCTGATACAAAAGAAAACCGCTCTTCTATATCTAACTCCATGATATCTGCAGGTTGTGATATTCAAGGTGCTGATATTCATAAATCAGTATTAGGATTTAGATGCTCAGCTGGCGATGGTGCTAAAGTTGAAGAGTCCGTTTTAATAGGTGATGTAAAAATAGGTAAAGGTTGTAAGATTAAACGTGCTATTATTGATAGAGATGTTGAATTAGCTCCAGGTTTCACTTTAGGTTATGATAAAGAAGCTGATATGAAGCTTGTTGATCATAATGATAAGAATAAACCACAAATGTCTCCAAATGGCATTATTGTTATTCCAAAGGGAATGCGTCTTGGTTTCTAATTTAATAAAATAAAGTTTTATAGAAGGCGTGACTATCACGCCTTTTTCAAATGAGGTCATTTATGCAAATTCTTTTTATATCATCAGAGGTTGCAGGTATAGTTAAAACAGGTGGTCTTGCAGATGTAGCTAAAGCTCTTCCTGGTGCTTTAATTCAAAATGGTCATAATGTAAAAATAGTTATGCCATGCTATAGTTCTGTTAAAGACTATGAGTCTCTACCTATCATCGGAAGTACTTGTATAAATCAAAATACTCATCAACAAATAGATTTCCAAATTAGACAAAAATTCATAAACGATAATATTGAAGTTTGGCTAATAGATTGTAAGAAATATTTTGATAGAACTTCTCTTTATGGAGATAATAATCAAGCTTATTGGGATAATGGCGAACGCTTTGCTTTCTTAAGTGCAGCTGCATTAGAAGCAACAAGAACACTAAACTTTAAACCAGATATAGTTCATTGTAACGACTGGCATACAGGTTTAGTGCCTATGATTTTAAGAATAAAATATAGAAATGATCCTTTCTTTGAAAATGCCCGCTCTGTTCTAACTATTCATAATGGTGCTTTCCAAGGAGTTTTTGATAGATCACAAATATCTATGCTACCTGAAATATTCTCAATTCATAATGATATGATATTACAAGGTACATATATAAACTTCTTAAAATGTGGCGTTTTCTATGCTGATAAGATAAATACAGTATCTCCAGGTTATGCTAAAGAATTAACTACCTACTTAGGTGGTCATGGTATGACCAAGAACTTTATTGATAGACAAGCAGACCTTTGTGGTATTGTTAATGGCTGTGATTATAGCGATTGGGATCCTGCTACAGATAAACACCTTCTAGTTAGATACTCAATAGAAAATATTGAAGAAAAGATTTTAGGTAAATACTTACTACAAAAGAGATTAGGTCTACAAATTTCCAATCAACCTCTTTATGGCATGGTTTGCCGTCTTACCGATCAAAAAGGTGTTGGTATCTTAATCCCTATTCTTGAAAAATTCTTAATGCATAAAGTACAAATTGTAATTCAAGGTACAGGTGATCCTTACTTTGCTCAACAATTACAAGAAATTCAAGAAAGATATAAGGATAAATTTGTATTTATTTCAGCATATGATGAAGCTTTAGCTCATCAAATTGAAGCAGGTTCTGACTTCTTCTTAATGCCATCAATTTTTGAACCTTGTGGCTTAAATCAAATATACTCCCTTGCCTATGCAACTTTACCAATAGTAAGAGCCGTAGGTGGTCTTAAAGATACAGTTATAAACTATGACACTGATAAAGAACATGGTAATGGCTTTATCTTTGAAGAACCTAATGCAGATGATTTATTATCTTGTTTACGTCGTACCTTAATTTTCTATTTAGAAGATCAAGATGAACTACAAAGAATTAAAAATAATGCTATGTCAGTTCGCTTTAATTGGTCTGACTCTTGTAAGCAATATCAAGAACTATATGATTTAGCTTTAGCTAAACCAAAATGGTAGAATAAAAATAACCCCCTAGATTTTAAACTTAATTTAGGGGGTTTTTCTTAATGAGGTAATGTAGTAATAGGTGCAGATGGATTATATAAAGTGTCGTTATCTTCACTTATCTTCTTTTCATTTATATCCTTTGTATAAATATCATAATAAGCATCATCTACTCTATCTTTCATCTCTTGAATAGTATCATATCTTCTTAACATAACACCTGATATTAGTATTTGAGCTATGACCTTTTGTGTTGTTCTATACACCATCATATTGTCATCTACATAATCACTGCCACCTGAATGAAGATTTATCATACAACTTTTAGATAATAAAGATAAATTAGGGCTTATACCAAGAACATAAGCTCCACCTTCTCTTGCTCTATTTGCTGCCTTTATAACATCAACACTTTTACCTGTCATTGAAATTGCTATTAACAAATCATTATGATGCAATGTTGATGCTATTACCTGCATAAATGCTTTATCACTTGCTATTTCACAAGCAATACCTATACGTAATAAACGTAATTGCATATCAAAAGCTGTAGGTATAGATAAACCTTGAGCTACTATAACTATGCGTCTTGATTGTGAAATAATATCAATAGAGCGTGCTACAGCTTGCAAATCAAGTGAATCAGTTAAAGAACTTAGTGAATTTATTGTATTATCAACAACCTTTCTACATACACTCTCTACACTATCTCCTGTCTTTATAGTAGAAGATGTATCTATAGCAGGTGCTGTTGTTTGTATTGATGAGGCAACTAGATTTTTAAAGTCAGCAAAACCACTAGCTCCAAATTTCTTACAAAATCTAGATATAGTAGGCTCTGATACACCAGATCTCTCTGCTAAAGATCCAATTGTCTCACTAATTACCATATTAGGCTCTGATAAAATTACATTTGCCAAAATTCTATCTGATTTTGACAATTCACTCATTTTATCTCTGATTTCACTTAATACATTTAACATTTATAATAATTCAGCAGCTGTCTTTAAGAATCCATTTTGTACTACATAACGAATTCTAAATTCATCATCAAATACAACTAAATTTGCAAGATAACCAGGTTGAATTCTACCTAACTCTTTATCAATACCTAAAATCTTAGCTGGTACTTCTGTTGCTGCTCTTAAAGCTTCATCAATAGTAAAGCCACAAGATTTTACTAAGAATTTTACACTGTCCATAAGTGTTACATTAGAACCTGCTAATGCACCTTTAGAGTCAATTAAACCTCTTGTTCTATCAACAAAAACTTCTGTACCTGCAAGAGTAAATGAAGTTAGATTGTCAGGAGAACCTACAACAGCTTGCATATCAGATACAATATATAATCTATCCCCAAATAATTTGTGGGCAACTTTAATTAAAGCAGGATGCACGTGACGACCATCTGCAATAATACCAACATAAGGAGTATCACTTAAAGCTGCTGCACCTAAGATACCAGGATCACGTCCTGTAACATGCTTCATACCATTAAATAGGTGGGTTACAGATTTAATACCTGCTCTAAATGCATTTAAAGCTTCTGCAAAAGTTGCATTTGAGTGACCTACAGATAAAACAATACCTGCATTTAATAATTCTTGAATATTCTTATTTCTTAAAGTTTCAGGTGCTACAGTCATGTATGCAATTGAATCTTTATAATCTTTTAAATAAGTAATATCAGCATCAGACATGCCTCTAATATAACCTGATGGATGGAAGCCTTTCTTCTCTGGAGAGATAAAAGGACCTTCTAAGTGCACACCAGGACAAACACCAGGATGTCTATTTCTAAAGTTAGCAATACTTGTTAAAGCACGTGTCATGCTTTCACGAGGTCCTGAAATTAGAGTTGGAACAAATGTTGTAATACCCTTTTTACTTAGGTAACGACGCATTAACTCTAAACACTCAGATGATAATGATTGATTGAATGTAACACCAGCACAACCATAAACAAGCATATCAATAAGACCTGGTGCTACGTGCATACCATTTAGATCTATTTCTTCATTTGAACCATCTTCAAGTAAAACAGGATCAAGTGGAATAATTCTTTTATTTTGAACAACGATTGACTCTGCTGTAGCAAAATCTTCTGATGTTATATGTAACTTACAATTACGTAAAATTGTACTAGCCATGATCTTATACCTTTTTAGAATTAAGATTGTTGCTGATTTTCTAACTCACGTGCTTTTTTCTTAGCACGCTTTGCAGCAAAGTCTGGTTTACCTTTATTTTTTAAAACTCTTTGACGTTTTTTGACACGAGGCTTTTCAGTATCTTTTTTCTTTTTATCAAAGCCACCTTTGCCACCAATAGTTGCACGTCCAACACGAGTTATTGAACCTTTTGTAGCTTCATCTAATGGGAAAGCGGCACAAACGTTCTTTATTTGACGCTTTTCAATTGAAGCTCCTGTATATCTTTCAATACTATTTAGTGTAGCAATATCCTCACGTCTTGCAAATGTTATAACAGTGCCTTTTTGACCTGCTCTTGCTGTACGACCTGCTCTATGTACATAAATAGCAGCAGATGATGCTATATCATAATTATATACATGAGAAATGTCAGAAACATCAAGACCACGGGCTGCTAGATCTGTTGCAACTAATATATTAACGTCATTGTTTGCAAAACGCTTAAATGCAGCTTGTCTTTCAGTATGACTTTGCTCGCCTTGTAGTGTTGCAAAACTAAAGCCATTTTTTTTAAGTAAAGCACTAACTATAAGAACACGCTCTTTTGTCTTTACAAAAATAATACTTTTAAAATTAGTTGTTCTTAATAAGTGAACTAATACTTTTTGTTTTTGACTATCATCACATGTGTAATAAGCTCTTTGAGATAAACCATCTGGTAATTTTTCATCTTCATCACCACTACCAAGTCTAATCTCAATTGGAGTATTTAATACAGCATCTGCAAAATCACGAACACCAAAACCCTCTAAAGTTGCAGAAAAAAGCATGGTTTGATAACGATTTTGAGTTTCACGAATAATAGAAGCTACATCATCACGAAAGCCCATATCAAGCATTCTATCAGCTTCATCAATTACAACTATCTCAATATCATTAGTAGATAACCACTCTTTTTTCAAGAACTCTAAAAGACGACCTGGTGTTGCTACCACTATAGTTGGATTTGATTCTTTTTGAATATCACGACCTTCACCACCAATAATAGTAGATACTTCAAAGTCTTCTATATATTCACAAAGTTCTTTTGCAACATTACAAACCTGAATTGCAAGTTCACGTGTTGGCTCTAAAATTAAAGCTCTAACACCATCTTTTTTCTCAAGACATAATCTTGCAATAATAGGAATTAAAAAGGCAGCACTTTTTCCTGTACCTGTAGGTGCAGAACCTAAGATATCAAATCCCTCAAGAGCCTTTGGTATTGCAATTGACTGTATTGGAGTTGGATTTTCCCACCCCATTTCAACTATTTTATCTTCTAAAAAAGATGGTAAATTCCAATCTGAAAAAGACATTAAACTCCCTCACGTCCTGCACGTGTTGCATGACATTTAATGATTATCTCAACCATTTCATTTAGGTCATCTTCATTTAATTTTGATATTCTATGAAAACTTCTAAATAATTCTAAATCTGATTTATCAAGTAAAGACATATAGATATCTACATATTTTGTATCCATATTTGGTAAATCATGTTCTACAAAAGGAAGTAACATTAAATCAAGTTCACGCATGCCACGTCTTGATTTCCATTTGATTTTTCCCCAATTAATTTCTTCCATATTACACCGCCACAGGAGCTTTAATTACAGGATAAGGATCATAATCTTGTAATTCAAAATCATCATATTTATAGTCAAAGATAGACTTAGCTTTTCTTTTTATAATCATCTTAGGACGTGCTTTAGGTACTCTTTGTAATTGAGTATGAGCTTGCTCAAAGTGATTTTTATAAAGATGTGTATCACCACCTGTCCAAATAAAATCACCAAGACCTAAATTACATTCTTTTGCCATCATCATAGTTAATAATGAATATGAGGCAATATTAAAAGGTACACCTAAGAAGAAATCACAAGATCTTTGATATAAAAGACAAGATAACTTGCCATTTGCTACATAAAATTGAAATAAAGCATGACAAGGAGGTAGTGCCATTTCATCTACTAAAGCAGGATTCCAGGCACTTACTATTATACGTCTTGAATTTGGATTATTCTTTATATCATTAACAGCATTTTGTATTTGATCAATAGAGGTACCATCACCTTTATCCCATGAACGCCATTGTTTGCCATAAACAGGACCTAGATCGCCATTTTCATCAGCCCATTCATCCCAAATACTTACGCCATTATCCTTTAAATACTTAATATTAGTATCACCACTTAAAAACCATAAAAGCTCATGAATTATAGATTTTAAATGTACTTTTTTAGTTGTTAGTAAAGGAAAACCTTCCTCTAAATTAAAGCGCATTTGAGTGCCAAAAATAGAGCGTGTTCCTGTATTTGTTCTATCATCTCTATCAATACCTTCATCAAGTATTTTTTTCATCAAATCAAGATATACTTGCACTTTAAAATCCTTTTCTCACTTTTATTTTTACTATTTATTTATATATAAATTCTACTATAAATCATTAATAATTCATATTAAATAAGAAAAGAACAGTAAAAAGAAGTGAAAAAATAAGGAAGCTTAAAAGCTTCCTCATTTTTAAAATAAAAAGTTGTATAAAAATTTAATCTTTAGATAACTCAAAAATTTTAGCAAGACCTTGCTCTTTTGCATAATCTAAATAAAGCTCTCTAATTTTTGTACTATCAGTTAAAGTAATAGCCTTTTCACCTATCTTCTTTAAATCATCAATAGATATACGGCGTATTATATATTTAATACGAGCAATACCAGAGAAGTTCATAGATAGATTTTCATAACCTAAAGATAGGAGTAATAAAGCACCTATAGGAGATGCAGCAAGCTCACCACATAAAGATATAGGTTTATTAGCCTCTTTTGCTTTTTTAGCTAAATAGTATAAACATCTAACTACAGCAGGATGACATACATCAAAGAAACGAGCTACTTGTGTATTAGTTCTATCTACAGCTAAAAGATATTGAATTAAATCATTACTACCTACAGATAAGAAATCTATATGAGGCATAATGTCATCTAACATATAAAGTAAAGATGGTACTTCTACCATAATACCAAATTTAGGCTCTTTAATTTCTGTACCTAAACTTTCAGTTAGCTCAAAAACTACTTGTTTTAATGCTTTTTTAACAAATAAGATTTCATCAAGACTTGATACCATTGGGATCATGATAATAAGATTATTGAAATCTTTATTAGCACTAAGCATTGCTTTTAATTGAGTAAATAAGATTTGAGGTTGATCTATTGTAACTCTTACACCTCTATAGCCTAAAATAGGATTTGCCTCTTTAAAGCTTAGATAATTAAGAGGTTTATCAGCTCCAATATCTAAGGTACGCATACATACAGTTTTATCTTTAAAAACTTCTAATATATGTCTATACCAACTAGTTTGCATAGCTTCAGTTGGGAAGGTTTGAGTTAACATAAAGTTAATCTCTGTTCTATATAAACCAATACCATCTGTTAGATTGCAAATATCTTCCTTGTCGTCATTTAATCCTGCATTTAAAAATACCTTAATTTCATGACCATCAAGGCTCTTAACCTCTTTTGATATCTCTTTTGTATATAAATTATGTTGTTCTTTATTTTGATTTACAAGTTGCTCAAATTCATCTATTACAGATTGAGGTGGATCTATATAAACTTCATGTTTTTCACCATCAACAATTAAGATGCGACCATCAATATTTGATAAATCTAAATTAACACCTAAAACAGATGGTATACCTAAATCTTTAGCTAAAATTGAAGTGTGATGTGTTGTAGATTGACTTGTTGCTACAAAACCTACAATTTTTTCACGAGGTAATTCTGCAATCATAGCTGTAGGTAATGATTCTACAACTAAAATAACTTTATCTTTTAACTCAAAATCTTTATTTGACGCATGAACTAATTTTGTAAGTAAAATTTGAGCAAAATCTTTTAAGTCTCTAATAAGTTCATTATCATTTTCTTTTTGAGCATTAGAAATACGCTCTTCTATAACAATTTTAATTGCAGATGAGGCATTAAGACCTTTTGATACTATTTGATTTACAACATCTTCTTGAAATGTTGGATCATCAAGTAAATCACCATAACTTGATAAATAGTTATTATAAGCACTATTTTTAGAAAGCTCTTGCATTTTAAGAGCAACTTTATCCATATCAATTTGCATTTGAAATAAAGTTTGCATAAATAGTTCTTGCTGAATTTCTACATCATCAGTATGAATTATCTTAATATCTGCTAAAGAAATAGAAGGATGCCATACCATAGCCTCTGCAATAGCTAAATCGCCAGTACCATCATCGCCTTTTACTTTCTTTAAATTTAAAGCTTGATCTTCTTCTTTTGCTTTTGAGATGGCAATAATTGAGGCTATTTGAGCAGATAGAGTAATCATAAAAGATTCCTCTATAGCATCAAAATGTCTTTTTTCTTTACTTTGAATTACAAGAACACCTAATAACTCACCATGATGCATAACAGGTACACCTAAAAATGAGTTAAATTCATCTTCACCTATATCTGGTAAATATTTAAAATTAGGATGTGATGTAGCATCTGCTAAATCTAAAATTTCTTTATTTTTACCAACTACACCTACAAGACCTTCTCCAAATTTTAAATTAGTTTTGCCTACAGCATTTTGAGATAATCCAGAGGAAGCACTTAGCCAATAACGTTCACGTCTAAAATCTGCTGTATATAAAGAACAGCAGTCACAAGTAATTGTTTGTCTAATTCTTGTTACAAGCAAATCCATAGATTCTTTATAGGTCGCTTGTTTTGATATTTCAAGTGTTATATATCCAAGGGCTTGCAAAATCTTGCTCTGTCTTTCATCCATTAAAAAATCCCCCTAAAATCTGTAGCCTCTTTATTGAAAAATCATAAAAAAAGAGCACTTTGAGCAAATTCAGTTAGTACACGTCTATACACATCTCTTTTAAAAGATACTACTTGACGTATAGGATACCAATAACTAACCCATCTCCATCCATCAAACTCAGGATGACCTTTTTTGTTAAAGGCAATTGACTCTAACTTATTTGATTCAATAGAAATTAAAAACCATTTTTGTTTTTGACCTAAACAAACATAGCCATTTCTATCAGCTCTTATCATTCTTTTAGGCAATTTATATCTATACCAGTGTTTAGATGTACTTATAATATTTACATAACATTCTTTTACACCTAACTCTTCGTAAAGTTCCCTATACATAGCCTCTGTTGGTGTTTCACCAACATCAACACCACCTTGAGGGAATTGCCATGAGTTTTGATTAACGCGTCTTGCCCACAAAACCTGACCTTTGCGATTAATAACCACTATACCTACATTAGGTCTATATCCGTCTTTATTTATCACAATAATGCCCTAGGTCTTTTTCTTATAAATTAAAAACAATATCTCCTTGTCATTATCTCATAATAATAAAAAAAATGTTTTTTAAAATCTTGAAATTTAGAGGTAAATTAAACTTTAAAACTAATAAAAAATATTACATTCTATTTTTAGATTGTGTTTTATTTTATCTTGAGTAAATAAAGCCTTTTTAGATAGAATTAAAAAAAATTTTTAAGATAGTTTTTAATATGCAGCTTAAACATAAAATATCATCAAATATAAAAATAAAAAAACCTCAAAATTTACTTGAACTTAAAGAGAGATTAGTAAAGATAAAGGGGGCTAAAATTGGCGATTTAGTTGAACTTTTAGAAATAGAAAAACCTAAAAGTTCTGTACATGCTAAAGGTTTTGTAGGTCAAATTATAGAATATATATTAGGAGCTCATGCTAAAAATCAAGCCTTACCTGACTTTACAGATTTAGACTTAGAACTAAAGACTATGCCTGTTGATGATAATTTAAATCCCCTTGAATCAACATTTTTATGTCATGCTAATTTAAAAAATGCTGATATAAATTTTTATACATCAACACTTTATAAAAAGTTAAGATTTATCTTATTTGTCTTTATAAAGACAAATAAGAATATAGATATATTAGATAGAGAGATTGTAGGTTTTTATTTTTATAAAGCAAGTGATAAAGACTTAAAAATCTTTAAACAAGATTTTGATGAACTAAATGAGCTTATTGCAAATGGCTTTGCTAATAATATAAGTGCTAAACTTGGTACTTATATACAAATGCGACCTAAATGTGCTACAGGACGTGATTTAACAGAATATTATGATGAAAATGGTATGATAAAATACACAAGACCTCGAGGTTTTTATTTAAGAAGATCTTTTAATAAAGCTCTATGTCAAAAAGTATTTTTTAATAAAGAATAAATTTACCTTATCTACTATATAAAAACTTTTTATCCTACTACTAAAGTAAGACTTAGGCTTAATCTACAATAGATAGATAATTTTTATCATTGCAAAAAAACTCCATCAATTTAGGTATATAAACTATATATAAAAATATATAGTTTATATATTGTATAACATAAGTATATTAAAAAATAATACTAATAAAACTAAAACAATCATTAGCATAAATTTAAAAAATTAAAGTATAAACTATTTAAAAAAGCTTATATTTTAATAATTTATTTACATAAAAAGGAGTTTTTAATCTATGTTTAAATTAGCCGATCACGCTAATAAGCTAGCTTTTCTAATTATTGCTGTTCTTGGCTTTATCTGTTTTATTAATTTTCCTGATCTTGAAACATCAAGCGTTAAAAGAGTAATTAAGGAAGTAAGATTAGATACAGGTCTTTTTGCTTTTACCTTCTTAACTCTTCTTCTCTTCTTGGTTATAAAAAATTCTTATATCTCAAAACTTTTTGGTCAATTAGATAGTTTTAGATTACATAAGATTTTTGCTATCTACACTATATTCTTTGTACTCCTTCATATCTTTTATAAACCTCTTTTTACAGAGTTTTTAATGCATTTGTATGCATCAAATAATATAGATATTAATACTTTAGCTAAATATGAGTACGATCAAACTGTTTTAGTTCAATTTTTAAAAGAACCAAGCGTACTTATAGCAAAATATTCTTGTTATCTTGCTATCTTCCTTATCTTTATTACTATTTTCCAAAAAATAAGTTATAGATTTTTCTTTAGATCTCACAAACTTTTTGTCTATCTCTACCTTTTAGTAACTCTACATATGATCTTTACTTTACATGTAATAAGAATGGATTCTTATGTAGGTTATATCCTAGCATTTTTACTTTTCTTTGGTCTTATTGCATCTATTACTATTATTAGAAAGCAACACAATAAAGATAAAGCAAAGAATGTTTTAGTAAAAAGCTATGAAACTCATGAAAACGTCTTAAAATTAACCTTAGATTTTAAAGATGACAATTTAAAAGAAGATATAAGCTATATTTACTATATAAAAGATGATAAACATAATTACACTCCTTTTTCTCTTGCTATGACAGATGAGAATAGCTCTACATTTATCATAAAAAAGGAACATTACTTTACTAAATATCTATATGAAAATATAGAAAATATAAAAACACTTACTGTACAAGGTCCTTTTGTTGAGTACAAATACAAAAAGGATAACAGCAATAAAATTTTATATATTGCAAGTGGAACTGGTATAGCTTCTTTTATTCGTTATCTAATTACAAATAATGATACAAGTGCTAAACAATCACTTTTATTTATAGTAAAAGATAAAGAATCAGGTATTTATAAGTTTGCAGAAAAGTTTATTTCTCTTTTTAGCAATAAAATTAATATCTATGTATATGAGAGTAATAAGCAAGGACGCATAAGTTTAGATACTTTAAAATCATATATAAATTCAAGTGACAAAGTATATTTTTCAGGTTCACCAAAACTTAAGAAAAATGTAAAAAGACTTTGTTCTGAATGTAAAGTTAAAGGTATTTACTCATATACAGAATTTAGATCTATTATCTAATTTAATGTTTTATATAGGTTTCTTCAAAAAAAAGCTCTAATACTTCCTTATAAGGGTAAATTTATCAATTTGCCCTTATTATTTTTTTGATATACTTTAATTGAATATATAGTTTTTATAAATATATAAAATTATCATTATATTAATTTAATTAAAACTTGGGTTTTTCAATTTTTTTATCTTAAAGAAATAAGATAATTTAGATATGATTTTTAAATAAAGTTAAACTTTTTTAATACCTTAGCTCAAACTATATTAAACATAACCTTTTAGCATAAAGTAGAGCTTTTTTAGTTAAATTTTATTAAATATGGCAAAAATGCTAAAATATAACTATAAAAGTTAATAATAAAGCTTGTTTGCAAAGGATTTTTTTATACTTTATAAAAACTTTGCATAAAAATTATTAAATACTTAATTTATAATAAAATTATCACTCTATTTTTTAAATAAAAAGCTTTATTACAAATTTTAAGTGACAATATGGAGTATTGAAACAACATGAGTATATCTAAAAGATTTACTGATAAAAAAATTAATGTGGCTTTTTATATTAAAAAAGTAGCAGCACAAGGTGCCGTTAAAATAGACCTAATTTGTGAACACAATGGTTGGGAAACTGTTGCAATGAAACCACAAAAAAATGGTACTTTTAGAGGCTATATTACAGTACCTCGTTTTGATAAAGATCTCTATCAATATAAATACAAATTATATTTTGCAGATGGTAGCGAAAAATTTGATAATGATTGGGATGCAGAACTTTATGTAAAAAATTCTTTTGGTGGTGAAGATTCTGCCTTTACTACAAAAGAAAAAGAAGGTGATGCTTCTACTAAATGTGAACAATAATCCTTACATTTAGATATAAATAAGCATATTTTTAGCATAATAAATGTGAGATATAGCAAACTTTAAAAGTGATTTTTATAAACTTATGAGTTTGCTATAAAAAAAATTAAAAAAGTTCTTGACTTTAAATAAAGTTGTACTTATAATGTACTCATTCAATCGCGGGGTGGAGCAGCTTGGTAGCTCGTCGGGCTCATAACCCGAAGGTCGTAGGTTCAAATCCTGCCCCCGCAACCAATAAAACAGCTTAATGCTGTTTTTTTTTGTTTTCTAAAAACAAAATTTTTTTTCGATTCCTTTATAAAAATAAAATAACTTTTATTTACAATCCTGTAAGTAATATTCTTGTCTAAATAAAGATAAGGCACAATAGTTGGTATTGATGCCTTATTTTATAATCTAATTATTTGCAAAAGTCTTAATTAAAAATACCTTTAAAGCATCTTTACATGACATAATGCTATTACTTGCAAGTATAGATACTGCTCTTTGCATAACAAAAAGATCTAATTTCTTTGAATTTATAACAAGACTATTATTTTCATCCTTTGTTATAATTCCTTTCTTTAAAAGATAAGTAAACTCATCTTTTTCTAAAGTTTTCTCCTTTTTATTTTCATTATATTTACCAACTAAAGAGAAAACATCATTTTTAATTTGCATATAAGCCATACCATCAAAGAAAAGATGCACATATATATCATTTCTCTTTTTGTCTTTGCTAGATGAACTTATATAAGACCATTTAAATTTATAAGTAAATGCAGAATAAACAACATTATTAAAAGAAAATATCTTGTCATTTTCTACACTTAAAAAAGCATCTTTTGAATACTTTATAAACTTCTTAAAAACAGTACTTTTTGAGGTAATATCTGCAAGAAAATCCTCATTTTTATTATATAAAGAATTTATATTACTTACAGTACATAAAGAACTATCATAAAAATTAGTGTTTATAAATTTATTCTTTAAAGATAAAAGTTCATCTTGAGCAATAATCTTATCTTTTAATTTATAAGAATAAAGATCATCACCTTCTTTGATTACTTTTATAAATTGATATGAGGGATTTTCTTTAAAAAAGGTCTCATTAAATAGGATTTCTGTAGGCTCTTTAGTATCTAAAACTTTACCTACAAGTTGTTCTTTTGATTTTCCTTTAGTTATATAAACTAAGTTAAAACCATCATTCTTACCCTTAGCAATGACAAACTTTGGTTTTTTAAAGTTAAATAATACACTCATAGCTATATCTCTTTTAAGTAATAACTTTATTATGAAAAATAATAATACTAAAAAAATAACTAAGTTAAAAAATTTTTTAAATTATAACTTAACCTTTGTTTTTATTACATTTATATGAAAAATACTATCCTATTAACATTTATGTTGTTATACATAATATAACAGTTTTTTTATCTTTAGATAAAGATTTAAACAAATCTTTATTAAAAATAAGCTTTTTTAGTACATGTGATATTTACTTTGTTAGTTTATATTTGTGTTGTTTCTACACAAAAAAAGTACTATGTTTTTTTAAGTAAAAGCAAAAATCACAAAGACTACTTTGTTTATAGATAAGATGTTTTAAAATAACAACACAAAAATACCATGAACTGCTTTTTTTTTAATTATAGTTTCTGTAAAAAGTTCACTTAAATTAAAAGGGTAGAAGTTTGATATTAAAATTAGTAAATATACTATGAACTATAACGTAAGAATTAGTAAATGTACTGTGAACTTAAGCAACTTAAAAGTAATTTAAAATAGCTATAAAGTTTGATACTTACACCATATCTTAAGACTTATTTTGGCAATAAAGTTCTTTATTTTTTATAAAAAGGGGGCTTTTTAGCCCCCTATTTTTATATATTTTGTGAAACTGTAAGTTCTGCTTTTTGAATGACTGTATCTTTATATATAACTTGTGCATGAGTTACACCAGTTATAAGACGCACACCAAAATCTAAACTTCCATCCTCTAAAAAACTTACCCTTGCATCTAAATCATTTGTATAAGAAAGCCCTATAAAATCATCTACTTTATAACCTAAAGCTAAAAGTGATTCTTTCATTTTATTGCTGCTATTTAAAAGTTTATTTGCTAACTTAGCATCATCTTTTATTCTATATATGGTCATATCTAAATATGCTATTTGATCACATATTTTTAAGACACTATTATGATCTAATGTAGCATTTACTTTTTCTTTTAATAAAGTTATCTCTTTTTTATGATTTTCTGTAAGTATCTTTAAATCATCTTGTAGCTTTTTAAAAACCTCTTTGACTTTATGAGACTCATGCTCAAAAGTATCTAAAAGATTTTGACTTATTATCTTTTGTCCTCTAAATTTTAAGACAAAATACACATTTGACATAATTAAAATAAAGACAAAAAAGAGTAAAAGATAAATATATAAAGAATTTATAGTATTTTCTCTTTTAAGTTGCTCCTCAACTATCTTTGAAATTATCTCATTTTCATTTGTATTATTTAATCTATCTACTTCTTTTGTAAATTCATCTAAAGATTTATGTAAATTATCTAACTTCTCTTTATGCTCTTTAGCAACCTCTTTAGCTCCATCTGTCATCTCAATATTATTTGTATTTTGCTCTAAAGCAACATTAACACTTTCACCTTTAGCAAAACAAAATGTACTTAAAAACAAGCCTACAATACCAATATATTTAAAATATCGCATAAATCTACATTTATCTCCTCTAAATCTATTGCAAAAGTAAAGGCACTTTTTAAAAGTGCCCTTAACTATTATATTAAAAACTTACTAGCTCATGTAAGATTTATGTTGTTTTTACATAAGACATAACTATTTTGTTTTAAATAAAAACGCAATAATCACAATGACTAACTTACTTTATTTTTTATGTACAAAAGCAAGTGCACCACCTCTTTTTATATATAAGGTGTTTTTATCTTTTAAAACTAAGGATAAATCATTACTTATGATAATATCAAAGTTAAAATCAAAAGTATAACTAATATCACTAAGACCTAAATTAGCAATAACATATATATCTATGTAAGAACCCTCTCTCTTATAAGCAATAGTGTCATCACTTCTACTTTCAATTTCAACAAAATCTCCATAAGTTAGACATGAGTTAAAACGCTCGTCTTTCTTTAAAGCTATCAAAGTTTTATAGAAATTTAAAATGGAGTTTTTATCCTCTAATTGTGCTTTAACATTAATCTTATCTTTAAAAGAACTTACTTTCATCCATGGCTTATGAGTTGAAAATGCAGCATACTCACTATCATCCCAAAGCATAGGTGTTCTACCATGATCACGTGCGTGCACATTTAAAATATCAAGAGCAAGCTCTTTTGTTAAACCATGCTCTAATGAATTTTTATATTCATTTTTACTTAAAATATCATCAAACTCATCAATACTCTCAAACTTAGTATTTTGCATACCTATTTCACTACCTTGAAATAAAAAAGGCATACCACGTAAAAATAAAGTAATTAAAGCTAAAGCTTTTGCACCTATATCATTTTGCCATGCCTTTGGTAAATAAGTTGAAACACCTCGTGGCTCATCATGATTTTCAAATAAAGGACAAACAAAACCTGTATTATTTGAGCGTTTTTGCATAGAGAAAATAGCATCTTTATACTCTTTTACACTTAACATCTTATAACCATAGAAACTATGATAAGAAGCAACAGCCTCACGTGCTGAAAAGTCAAAGATACAATCAAAAAGACCATCATCTCCAATAAAGATACTTAAATCCTCATCTAAAACACCAAAAGCTTCAGCTATTGCTATGCTATCTTTATGTTTTTTAAAAGTATTATCTCTAAGATCTCTTATAAAGTCATAAGCTACTTTAATATTCTCTTTATTCATTCTAAGGTGTGAGCATGTACCATCTTCACTATCACTTTCATACATAGGAAAATTAGGATCTTTTGCTATACACATAATGGCATCAATACGAAAACCACTAACTCCCTTATCTAGCCAAAAGTTTACAATTTTATACATTTCAGCTCTTAAATCAGCATTAAACCAATTTAAATCAGGTTGCTCTTTTGTAAAAAAGTGTGCATAGTATAAATTGTCATGATTTGGAAGCTTATCCCATACAGAACCACCAAAACATGCTCTTTGATTATTAGGAGGTTGACCATTTTTGCCCTCCCTTATATAAAAGTAAGAAGCCTCTTTTAAATTTACATCAAGACATGCTTTTTTAAACCATATATGCTCAATTGAACAGTGATTTAAAACTAGATCCATAACTATCTTAATATTAAGTTTCTTTGCTTTCTCTAAAAGCAAATCAAAATCTTGCATAGTACCAAAAGTAGGATCGATATCGTAGTAGTCTTTTATATCATAACCTTGATCATAAAAAGGAGATGGATAGATAGGAGATAACCATAAAATCTCAATACCAAGATCGTGTAGATAATCTAATTTTTGAATAATACCGCCTAAATCACCTATACCATCATTATTAGAATCTAAAAATGATTTAGGATATATTTGATAAGCAACCTTACCATGCCACCATTTCTTTTCCATATAAAAGCTCCATTTAAAAGACTGTATAATGTTTTATTATTTATGTAGTACTTGTGGTTTTTGCGTTATTACTTAAAATAACATAGTAATGTCTTGTATAGAAACAACATAAATCTTACATAAATCAATTTATTATTAATAGAGGAATTAATATCATGTTTAAATATTTTCCAAATAACTTAGATGAATTAAAAAAATTAGTCAATGATGAAGATATATATCTAGGTGATATAGACACATCAAAAATAA
>JARHZF010000101.1 GCA_029258325.1 Anaerobiospirillum sp.
TCTCGTATACGTGATACAGACTTTGCAGAGGAAACTGCAAATCTTACACAACAACAAATTATTCAACAAGCATCACAATCAATTTTAACTCAAGCAAATCAAAAGCCTCAAATTGCTTTAGCTTTACTTGGTAGATAAAAATAAAATATAAAGTACTATAATTATATTTCCTTTAAAGGCTAGGGTTTATCCTTAGCCTTTTTGTTATGTAAAACAATATTGTTATTTTTATAAATCTACATTAGATAAATTTATATTTTTTATAATCTAAATAAAGACTTAATACACATTTAATTTTAGACTCTCTTATTTAATTTTGATTTTAATTTAGACTTAATTTACATCACAATATTTAATATATACTTTGATTTTTAAGCAAAAATTTTTTTTTGAGAATTTACATAAGATATATATTTCAATAAATTTTTTTTAACAACAAACATCTATGATAGCTACATCTAAATTATTTAACTAAAAAGAGGAATTATGATTAATTTACCTAAATTAAGCTTACTTGCTTTATCAATCTTATGTGCAACTAGTGCAAGTGCAAGTGATGTAAATCGTGATATTTATACAAGAGATGCTATTTCTAATATTGAAAAAACAGGTGGTGCTCGTCGTATTTTAGATAATAATATTGAAAATTATGTAGAAGCTTTTTCTCTTGCTAAAAATAAAAAAGCTAAAAATGTTATTTTATTAATTGGTGATGGTATGGGTGATAGTGAAATTACAGCTGCACGTAATTTTGCTCATGGTGCATCTAAAGCTTTTAAGGGCTTAGATGCTCTACCTTTTACAGGTCAATATACACATTATTCTTTAAAGAAAGATACACGTAAAATTGATTATGTAACAGATTCAGCTGCATCTGCTACAGCTTGGTCTACAGGTACAAAAACTTATAATGGTGCAATTGGTGTTGATGTTTATGGTAAAAATCTTGAAACCTTACTTGAGATAGCAAAGCGTAATGGTCTTGCAACAGGTAGTGTGACAACAGCTGAAGTTCAAGATGCAACACCTGCAGCTTTATATGCCCATGTTGTACAAAGAAAGTGTTATGGACCTAAGAGTGTATCAGAAATTTGTCCTCAAAATGCTCTTGAAAATGGTGGTCTTGGTAGTATTTCAGAGCAAATGTTAAAAACACGTCCTGATATTATCCTAGGTGGTGGTAAAGCATCATTTATGGAAAATATAAAAGCAGGTGAGTATAAAGGACAAAGTGTATTAGATAGTGCTAAAGCTCAAGGCTTTGATGTATTTTTTAATAAAGATGGTTTAAATAAAGTATCATCTTTAGATAAAGGACCATATTTAGGTTTATTTAGTGATGGCAATATGCCAATAAGACTTATAGGACCTCAAGCTAAAGTTAATGGTAATCAAGAAGCTGCAGTTAAATGTGAAGTTAATAAAAAACGCTCTCAAGATATACCAACACTTAAGGATATGACAGCTAAAGCTATTGAGCTTTTATCTCAAAATGAAAAGGGATTTTTCCTACAAATTGAAGGAGCATCTATTGATAAACAAGCTCATGCTTCAAATCCATGTGGACAATTTGGTGAGACTATGGATTTAGATGAGGCAGTACAAGTTGCTCTTGATTTTGCTAAAAAGGATGGAAATACTTTAGTTATAGTAACAGCAGATCATGCTCATGCAACACAAATTATTTATGATGATGTAAAGACTCCATCATATACACAAAAAGTATTAACAGCTGATAATACATCTATGACCATAAGTTATGGTAATAGTCTTGATATTGATGATGCAGGACATACAGGTACACAGTTAAGAGTTGCAGCTTATGGTCCTAGTGCTTTAAATGTAGTGGGACTTACTGATCAAACTGATATTTTCTTTACAATTAAAAATGCTCTTAACTTAAAGTAACTAGAATTGATTATTTTAATTTAAAAGAATAAGCTACAACAAAGACATAAATAAAGGAGATTTTTTAATCTCCTTTTTTGCTTTTATATAAGATATTTTATAAAATTTTTTATTATTGTAATTTAAATTATTTAGACTACATTTATTAATGTATATATTTAATTTTTGAATTAAACATCATGGTTTAATTAAATGTTAAGTAATAATTTTATATTGTTTATTTTTTAATATTAAATTATATATATTGTATATATACTTATTTTAATAAATGTGGTATATATACTAAATATATTAAAGTTTATAGTTTTAGCATTAATTTTTTAGGACTTTATTATGACAGAACAGATTTTACGACCTCAAGCTGAACAAAAGTATAAAGAAGAGTTAGAAGCTCTTTTAATTTGGGATAGTAATAATAAAAAGCCACAAAATTGGCAATTATCACCAAAGGCTGTACGTCTTTTTATTTTAGGTTCTGATAAGCCTATTAATGTAGATGGTAAAGATATTTATATAAATAAAAAATACTATGGTAATGATGCTTTAGTTGAAAGATGTATTATAACTCTTGCAGGTAATAGAGGTTTAATGCTCGTAGGTGAACCTGGTACTGCTAAAACAATGCTTTCTGAACTTTTAACTGCTGCTATTTGTAATTGTAGTACTAATACTATTCAAGGCACAGCTGGTACTACAGAGGATATGATTAAATATAGTTGGAACTATGCTCTATTGCTTGCTAAAGGTCCAAGTCGTGAAGCTTTAGTACCATCACCTCTTTATGTTGGTATGGAAAAAGGCATCTTAACCCGTTTTGAAGAAATAACAAGAACTCCAGCTGAAGTGCAAGATAGTCTTATTAGTATATTAAGTGATAAAGTTTTAAATATTCCAGAGCTTGGTGATGAAGGTCTTTTATTTGCACGTCCAGGTTTTAATGTCATAGGTACAGCTAATACCCGTGATAAGGGTGTAAATGAAATGTCTAGTGCTCTTAAAAGACGTTTTAATTTTGAGACAGTAAAACCTGTAAATGATGTTGTTTTAGAAAAAAGAATTATCCTAAATGAAGTAGGTAAACTTGCAAGTAGTGCAGGTATTAATCAAGAGTTAAATGAAGATATAGCTGAGATTTTAGCTACAACATATCATGAATTACGTACAGGTATGACTACAGAGGGTCGCCGTGTTGAAACCTTATCTTCTGTTATGAGTACAGCAGAGGCTATATCTGTTTACTATCAAACCTTTATGGATGCTTACTATTATGGCGATGGTACTATGAGTGAGCAAAATTTAGTTGAAAACTTAGTAGGTGCTGTTACTAAAGAATCACAAGAAGAACTTGAAAAGATTCGTAGTTATTTTTCAACAGTTGTAAGTTTTAGAGCAAATAAAGATAAAGGTGGAGCATGGAATCGTTATTATCAAGCAAGAAACAGACTAAAATAAATGTTTCTTTAGATGATAGTATTTTTTATTATCCTGTACGTCATCATAGCGTAGCTTGCTCTTATCATTTGTCTAAAATTATAGAGCAATATAAACCTGATTGCATTTTAATTGAAGGACCTGAAAACGCTAATGATTTAATTCCTATACTAACACATAAAAATACTATAGCTCCTATTGCTTTATACTACACCTATAAAGATGATAAAAATCTAATAGATAAAGATAGTGATGGAGTGGGTACTTATCAGTGTTACTATCCTTTTTTAGATAATTCTCCAGAGCTTTTAGCATTGCGTCTTGCACAAGATAAAAATATAAAAGCAGCTTTTATAGATCTATCTTATGCTGAAATCTTAATTTCTTGTACTAAAGATAAAGGTTTTTTACAAAAAGATAAAAAAGTAAATTATGCAAGTGATGAAAAGCTCTCTCAAGACGCTTTTTATAAGGCTTTATGTCAAAAAACTAATGTTAGAGACTTTAATGAATTTTGGGAGAGGTATTTTGAGGTCAATGGTCTTTATCAAAATAGTTTAGATTTTATAAAAAAGATGCATACCTATTGCTCTATTTGTCGTGAAAGTAGTTCTAAAGAAGAACTTCTTGAAGATGGCACTATAGCTCGTGAAAGTCATATGGCAAAGAGAATAAAAGAGTATGCTAAAGACTATAAAAAAATCTTAGTTATAGTAGGTGGCTTTCATGTGCAAGGATTACTTGATGCAACTTTAGAGAAAAAAGCACCTAAGATAAATAAAAAGAATGAAAATGTCTATGCTATACGCTACTCTATTGAAGCTACAGATGCTATAAATGGCTATAAAAGTGGTATGCCATCAGCTGGCTTTTACGGAAAAATATGGGATAGTCTTTTAACTTGTGATTTAGATGAGGCTTTTGATAGTGTTATTTTAAATTACATAGTACAAATAGGTAGAAAATTAAGATCTAAAAATGAAAATATTTCAACCTTTGATGAAATATGTGCTTTACGCCATGCACGAGCTCTTGCAGAACTTAGAGATAAAAAAGCTCCTTCATTTTTTGAATTATCAGATGCTATTTTAAGTAATTTTGTAAAAGGCGAGGCAACTTTATCAAATCTTGAAGCTATGCGTATTTTACAAGATTTAACTACAGGTAATAAAATAGGTCAATTATCTGATGTAGCTTTAATACCACCTATAGTACAAGACTTTAATAATCATTGTAAAATCTTTAGACTTAAGATAGATAATTCTAAAGAAAAGGAAATAGCCCTCTCTATATTCTCTAAAGAGACACATAAAAATATAAGTAAGTTCCTCTATCAATGTAATTTTTTAAAATGCGACTTTGCCTATAAAAAGCAAGGTCCTGATATGCTTAAAAAGACTAATAGAAGCCTTATTCGTGAAATATGGGTGTATAGGTTTGATACTACTATTGAGTCAAGTTTAATTGACGCATCTATTTATGGTTCAACCTTAAAAGAGGCAAGTTCTTTCTTACTTGAAAAAAATATAAAAGAGACTACTAGTGCCAAAGATGGAGCTCATCTTTTAATGGAAGGCTTTTTAATGGGTCTTGGTAATATTTCAGATAAACTAGCCTCCTTTATGGATGCACTTATTATATCTGATGGTGATTTCCTCTCGTTAACTCATGCTTTTATATCTTTAAACTCTCTTTATGAATGGCAAGTTCTCTATAATGAAAAAGGTCTTTATGACTATAAATCTTTGCAACATAGAGCTTTTAATAAAATCTTAGAAATACTACCATCTATGTACAATGTAGATAAGTCATTAGAACAAGATGTACAACATGCTTGCCTTTTGCTTTATAGATTTACTGATAATAAAGACTTTGAAAAAGAAAGATTAGAGCTCACTCGTATCTTTAATCTTTTAATTGCACACAATGATATAAATCCATCATTACATGGAGCAATATTAGGTCTTCTTTATGGTCTTAATACAAATTATCAAGAGATGATTAAATACACTATAACAAGTTATCTCTTAGGTACTAGTGCTATGGTCTTAAAGTCAGCTGACTTTTTACAAGGACTTTTTTATACAGCAAAAGATCTACTTTTAATTGATAAAGAGTTTTTAAGACAAATAGATACTCTTATGCAAAATCTAAGTGATGATGATTTTATAGCATTACTTCCAGATTTACGTTTAGCCTTTAGTTACTTTGTGCCTATGGAGACTAATCGCATAGCAAAAGAAGTAGCAAGTTTACATAATACAAGTCGTGATAGTTTACTTATAAATGGTATTGATGTACATGAATATAATAAGATTGAAAGTATTGATGCATGGGCTTTTGAGCATTTAGATACACTTGAGGAGAGAGCTTATGTCTAATGGTAAAACTTTAAATCGCTGGCGTTTAATCTTAGGCAAGGATGCTAATAAAGAGATAGAACTTCAAGATGACATGCTTATACGTATGGATAATACCTTAGAATTTCTTTATGGTAATGAAATAGGTGATGATGTACGTAAAGGTGGTAGTGGCGATAGTAATCTTAATGTACCTACATGGCTTAATGAAATTAGAGAACTATTTCCAAAAGAAACATCTGAAGTACTACAAAGACATGCTCTTGATCGCTATCAAATGACAGAAATTTTAAATAATAAAGAAGTATTAGAGCAAATGAAACCTAATACTAATTTATTAAAGATAATTTTAAATCTAAAGAGCATGATGAAAGGTCCTGTCTTAGATGCTGCACGTATTATTATAGGTAAGGTTGTATCAGAGCTTACTAAAAAACTTGAAAGTGAAATTGAACGTTCTTCTCTTGGTAAGATCAACAAACAAAGTAGCAGTTCTATACGCTCTATACGTAATTTAGATATAAAGAAAACTATAAGAAGAAATTTACATAATTATGATAGAGAAGATAAAAGATTAATGGTTGAAAGACTGTATTTTAATGGTCGTATTAAGCACTATAATCCTTGGCATGTAATATTAGTTGTAGATGAAAGTGGCTCTATGCTCTCAAGTGTAATACATAGTGCTGTTATGGCTGGTATTTTTGCCAAACTTCCTATGCTAAAAACAAGCTTAGTTATCTTTGATACTAATATTGTAGATTTAAGCGATAGAGTTGACGATCCTGTTGAAACTTTAATGAGTGTGCAATTAGGTGGTGGTACAGATATAGGTAAAGCCTTAATTTATGCTAATTCATTAATTGAAAATCCTAAAAAGACCATGGTTGTTTTAATTAGTGATTTAGAAGAAGGTGCTAGTTACAATACACTTTATAATATTACAAATACTATTGTAGAGAGTGGCTCTAAACTTATTGCTCTTACAGCATTAGATGAAAATTCAAATCCTGTGTACTCACGCCATGTAGCTGAAAAAATGGCATCTTTAGGTGCTTATGTTGGTGCTTTAACACCACTTAAGCTTGTAGATTTTATGTCTAACATTATGCGTAATTAAGTACTGTGAGGCACATTATGCAATTTAGTCAAAAATTTATAGATGTACTTAAAAATGTAGATGATGATTATTTAATAGGTCTATCTAATAAAGGCACAGTAAATCGTGCTAAAAAGGATTTAGCTTTTTTATCTAATATAGATTTAGATATAAAAGATGATTTTATAGAAGTAAAGTTTAATGATGTTACTTGTACTAAAAAGAAGTATTAGGTGATAGTCTTTGCACATGTCAAAGTAGCACTATGTGTAGACATAGAATAAGTGCTATTTTGCATCTTAAAAGTTTAATTGAAAATGAAGTAAAAGAAGATAGTAAAGACAATACTTTAGAATCTATAGAAGATATAGATGCTCTATCTTTAGATACTAAAGATACAAAGTCTTTAAAAGAAAGCTTTATAAATAGCATAGTAAATATTGATGATGATTATCTAATAGGTTTATCAAATAAAGGTACAGTAAATCGTGCTAAAAAGGATTTAGCTACTTTATCTAATATAAATTTAGATATAAAAGATGATTTTATAGAAGTAAAGTTTAATGATATTACTTGTACTATAAAAGAAGTATTAGGTGATAGTCTATGCACATGTCAAAGTAGCACTATGTGTAGACATAGAATAAGTGCTCTTTTATATCTACAAGATTATTTTAAAAAATATGAAACTAAAACCTTAGATGCTGTAGATAATAAAGATGATGGTGTAAAGTTTAAAGAATTACGTGATTTTGATAATGATTTAATCTTGAGTAAATTAGGTACTAAAAATTTAGCATCTTTACTCTTTCGTCTTGAAAGTACAGATTTTCCACCTATTAATAAAACTTCTATAGTAACAGTAGAGCTACCTTGGATTTCAACTAAAGTTAAACTTTTAGAGCCTTTTGAACATAGTAATTGCTCATGTAAAAGTAAAAGTTTTTGTGTGCATAAAGCTATAGCTCTCTTACTTTTTAAGATTTCTGAAAATTTAATTAAATTAGATGATTTAAAAGAAAAAATCTCTAAAGAAGTTAATGATGAAAATACTGAGATATCAGGTATTTGTCATACTGTACAAGAAATGTTACAAGAGCAAATGACAACAGGTCTTGCTCGTATGAGTAAATCAGCTTTAGATACTATAGAGCGTATGGCATCTTTATGTCATACAGCAAGTATACCTAATTTAGAAAAAGCTTTGCGTACCTTATATAAAGAATACAATTTCTATTTTAATAGATCTGCTTTATATAGTGATGTAAAACTTTTACAAGTCTTCTCTAAGGCATATCGTCTAGCTTTTGTGCTTGAAAATAATAAAGATAATAATGTAAAAAAATTAATAGGTAGTTTTAAAGATGATTACCCTAATATAGGTACATTAAATCTTTATTTAATTGCACAACAAGATTTTACTAAAGAAAGTGGCTTTATTGGTTCTATTTACTACTTTTTAGATTATAAACATAATAAGTTTTATGTTTTAAATTATCTAAGACCTGCAACAGAGAGGGAACATAGAAAAAAATTAGATGCTTTTGTTTGGAATTTACCAACTAGTCTTGCTCAAATTATGTCTTATACCATTACTTTAAATAATGCTAAGGTAAGTATGGATGGTAAATTATCAACAAGTGAACAAAGTAATGGCATCTTATTAACTAAAGAAAAAGCAAGTTCTATATGTACTTGTATTTACAAAGATTTTAAACAGATCTTATCAGAGAAAAGCTCGCCTAATTTAAGTGAAAATGAGCGTTTAGTCTTAATTGCACCTAATTTTTGGGAATATGAGGATTTTGATACTGTAAAACAAGTATTTAACATGCAAATAAAGGATGATATGGGACGCACTATCTATGTTGAACGTAAGTATAAAGATAGTGATGAATCTTTAATAAAAAGTTTTGAAAAGAGTGTAAGTAAAATGCAAAAGGATAAAAAATTAAAACCTCTTTTCTTTGGTATAGCCTATAGAGAGGGCTATCAATTAAAGCTTTATCTTATCTCAATTATTCTTGAGTAGGTATTATATGAATGAGCTTTTATTAAAAATAGAACAATGTTTATCTGACATTTTGCAATCAGGTCTTAATACAAGGGCATCTATACTTGCAAAAGATATAGAATCTTATGCAAAAGAGTGTGAGAGTATAGGGCTACATAAGGGGGCTATTTTGCTTAATGAACTTTATGAAAGCCTTAATTTAAGAGCACATAGTTTAGAAAAAGATGATTTAAAAATAACATCTAAAATTTGCACTATTGTTTATTACATTCAATTGTGTAAAGAAAAAGTTCAAGAAGACCTTATTGAAAAGTCTTGGTTATAGAGGAATTTTATATGAGTAATATATCAAATAGTGATTTTTATATAAAAAAAGCTTTAGATCTACTATCTTCATTTAATGTAAGTGAGGATAATTTAAATCTTGCTAAAGAGTATTTTCCTTTAGCTAATACACATTACTCTAAACGTACATCTCATGATTTAGAAGTTATTAAAAAAGTTACAAATCAAGATGTAACAACACAAAATTTTGCAGATTTAAGTCAGGATATTAAAGATAAATCTTGTGATTTTATATCTGAGCTTTTTGATAAACAAGAAGCTAATCTAGCTTTTTATTATATTAGTTTTTGTTGTGCTGTAGGTAAAAACTCTGCAAGTTTTCTTTGTCATAAGATAGATGATTTCTTTGGAACTAAATATACAAGGTATTTATCTAATCTAAGTGCACAAAATTTAATTTTCTTATATTTAGAAAAGTTTTGTGTATCTAATAATTTTAATTTTGAGACAACAAAACGTATTTGTAACTTGAGCTTTTCTTTCTTTCAATATGTAAAAGATAATCTTGTTGAGACTAAAAATCACACAAAACTTGCTCTTGCTCTTTGTTTTCTTAGCCAATATGAATTTCATAAAGATGAAGATCTAGAGGAGTTTTGTGACTTCATTTTAAAAGAAAATGAAATAGCTCTACAAAGCTTAAATCTAAGTAGTAATGATTTATCTTTATGTTTTGACTATATAAATAATAAAGATATAGATGCAAAGCTTAATTTTGAGGATAAAAGTCTTATTGTAAAAGACATAGAAGGTGCTCTTTTAGTTAATTCTCAAAATAAACCTTTTTTTAGAAGTTTAATTGAAAGACTATTACCTGCAAAAGATAATACAAACAAACCATTTTTTAAGGTTTTAATTGCAGCTTTATCTTTAGCAAAAGATCATGATGCAAGAGCAAAATGTGCTTTTAATTTATATGTAAAGATAAATCCATGTTTAGTATTAGAGTCTTTAGCTACATTCTCTCCTAATTTAACTCATATGAAAAAAGAGTTTGATACTTTCTTGTCTCCTATAAAAGATGTAAAGGCACTTATCTTTTTAGCTATAAATTATGTTATTTCTAGAGATTGTTTTGATGTATTTAAAGCTCTTTTAATAGAATATAAAGACTATTTACCTCTTGCAAAGGAAATAACTAAAAAACATAATTTACATAATATAAGCTCTTCTTTAGATTTTGATAGTAAAGTAGATCCTAAAACTCTTATAGATCTTATGCTAGAAACAATGCAAGGAGATAAGAGTTATTATATAAACTTTGTTACATCTGAAGAAAATTTAGAAAATATTCAAGCACAAGATTTATCTAATATTGTGATAAGTAGTTTTTATTCTATTAATTATAAAGTTACTAATGAAGTATGTAAGTATTATGAAGCAAAAGGATGGGATAAGTTTTTAACTCGTTTTGTTATTTTTATCTTTTTACATAAAGATATATATAAAGGATATTATTTACATAACTTATTTGGAAATATAGATAACTATTTCAAACTAAACATAAGACAATTTACAGACTTTGTCTTAAAAGAAAAACTCTCTTTTGAGAATCTACTTTATATGTATGCAATATTAAATGATGAGGCATATATAGATGTAACACCTATAGTTAAGGATATCATTTTAGAAAAAGTATCTTTAAAAGATGTAATTTCTTGCTCTTTAAAATCTGTAGTATTTGCTCGTTCTTTTTGTATCTCTCTTTTAGAAGATTATCTAAATAAAGAGGATATAAAAGATAAAGAGCTGGCAAAACAAGCTTTAATGAAATGTATGGGCGATAGTTCTGTTTGTATAAAGGATAAGTTAAAACTTATTTTATCTAAATACAAAGAATTAGAAGATGACATTTTAAATGTATTTAAAACAGCTAAAAAAGCAAATGCACGTATATTAGCTATATCTTTACTTGATAAAGATAAATATGCATCTTTATTTAAAGAAAGTCTTGATAGTGAGAAAAATGCAAAAGTTATAAGTGCTTTGCATGAGGCTTTAAATATAAAGTCTGAAGATGAGGACATTAAATTAGATGAAGATGAGCTCATAAAGAAACTTTTAAATGCTAAAAATATAAAGAAATTAGAGTGGCTTTTAAATGATGAGAATTTAGTACGTGTAAGAGCAAAAGATAGTGATGAGGAGAGTAAAGATTTAGTACAAGCATTACTTGTATCTTATAGTGAATTTGCAAAGGTTGGTATTTGTGATATAGCAAAGAAAATAGCCATTAAATTAAATGCAGATGATTTACATAAATTAGCAAGAT
>JARHZF010000029.1 GCA_029258325.1 Anaerobiospirillum sp.
AATGATTATATCAATAAAGCATCTTACAAGCAAAAGAATATTTTAAGCACCAGATATGATTTATACACTAAATATGAAAAGGTATCTGCAAGACCATGTCCTGCTATTATGCCTCAATTTATCCATACACTACCTTTTGTTATTGTGCAAGAAAGTAGTATAACTTAATAAAAGTTTATATATTTTTTTGATAGAGAGAGTTAATAAAAATATTTTTAGGTGTAAAAGTTCATAGTAAATGTAACAATTTTGATTACACATACCTTATATTTTAAGATCATCTTTTTATTTTTTCATAGTGTGGAAATAAGAGATATTACAAAATAAAAAATCTATAAGTCAATTATTGCCTATGTAATTTTCAACTGTATATATCACCTACTACCGCATTGTACGGTAGAGGTGTAAAATTTTACAAAATGAGTAGTATATTAATTAGTTGAAAGCTGACTTTTTCTTAACTAGATATACAATATCTTCATTATCTATGTATGAAGCTAATTCTTTGTTGTCTGCAAAGATAGAGTCATCTAAACTTACATATATATTTTCAAATTTACTTAAATTATTTTTATCTATTTGCTCATAGATATCATATGTTAATAAGATTGATTTTATCTTATCATTATTAACTATATAAAAATCATCTAATGATTTTATCTTATATATAAAGCTCTCATAAAATACCTTTTTATTTTTATTAAAAGGTACTATAGCTTTTAGATTATTTTTATAGTTTTTAGCAAGCAATATGTTATATAAAGTCTTATACTTAGTAGTATCATCAACTTCAATAAAAACATTTATATCTTGTCTATAAAGTGATTTTATATACTCATCTAAAGTATATATATCATCATCTTTATCACTCTTAATAGCTTTTATATGTATGTCATCATCTTGTATAAAAGCATTTATATGCATATTATTAAAACCAAGTGATGCACTTGAGTTTGCCATAAATATAGTTTGAACATCTTTTAAGATAAGATTTTTTAATGTCTTAGCATTTTGCTTTTCTATATATTCATAGTCATCTTTAACATAAAGACCATTAAATAATTTAGCATTACTTTCATTCACTCTATAAGAGTTAGAGCTTACAGATAAAGTAGTATCAATATCATCTGATCTTATTTGCATAAATGAAAGCATAAAATCATATAAAGTATCATTAGTTACAATCTTATGTTGATTCTTTTGCATATTAGCAAATGATTTTAAATACTTATATTTATAGTCATCTGATACATTAACTACAAAAGGTATTCTAGTCATATCATAGGTAAACTTTGTAAAGTTGTGTTTTGGTAATGCTTTATCCTCTCTATAAGATGGATAGAGAACAGCCTCACCAAAACTTGAGTAATAAAGCATACCATGATAATCACTTCTCTTTGAAAAGATGTTATAAACTTCACTTAAAAAATCATCTGTTCTTTTTATAGCTGTTAAATAACTATTAACCTCAGAACCATCTTTTAAGATTGCAAGCATAAGATCACTATAGGCAAGTTCGCCTATATATTTAGACTTTAGTGCATTTATAACAGGATAGTCCTTATCATATCTATTTTTATAAGGGCTTCTTGAACCTAAAATATGTATGATAATAAGGTTATTCTTTTTTATATCAAGTTTATTATCAAGATCTCTTAATTTATCTAAAAGAATAAAATCATGAGGATATTTATTTCCATCATCTGTTGCATAATAAGACTCTTTTGCAAATGATGATAATGTTCTAATAGCCACATCTACGTTTTCATCTTTAGTTTGATTTGAAATCCAATATGTATCAAACTTTGCTTTATTAGCCATATCTATTAGATTTTCTTCTTTTGGTAGTTGAATACCATTATAAAGATTGCCTTTAGCAAAGGATGCTGTAATTGATGGTATTGTGCTTACAAATGAAGAGTAGGCATTATCAAAAACAACTGTATTATCACTTTGTTCTTTCTTTAGACTACTTAAAAATGGAGTATTATCTACAATATTTGAGTATAGACCCATAGCATCTCTTGATGCTGAGTCACCAATAACAATAATATAAAGCTCACCATTATTATCTTTAGATACAATACTACTTACTTCATTTTTATTAGTGTAATTTGGCATATTCTTAAAGCTATCTATACTATTTTCAAAGTGATTTGAAATTAATGTATAGAACTTTACAGGTCTTAAAGTAAAGCAAAGATAGGTTGCAGGTATTAAGAACAAGATAGCAAGTATAGCTTTAAAGTGATGCATTCTTCTTGGAATAGAAGCCTTTTTATAACATAGAAAGGTTATATATAAATTACCTATAAATATTAAAAATATAGTTAAAATATTTTTAGTATTTATAATATGATCTTTTATAAAAGATAAGATGTCATCAACATTACTTTGTTTAAAAGCAATAATGTCATATTGAGATAAATAACTATTGAGATCTTTATAGTAGAAGTAGGATATAGTTACAACTATATAAGCAAAAGTTAAAAGAAGAGATGTTAAAAAAGAAAGTTTTATATACTTTGCTTTAAAAAATAGATAGATAGATGCCCAAGTTAAAGTGCTTATAAAAAAAGGTCTTGTAAAATCAGCAATTACATCTCTACCTGATATTTTATAGATAAAAAAAGCAATAATTAATGATATAGATGTTATAGCTAAAATGTTAAAACTTTTTAAGCATTTATAAAACATAAAGTCATCTCTTGTGTTTAAGATACAAGCTTAGGTTATTTATAATAAACCTAAGCAAATTAAAAAATGTTTTGTATTTTATAATAAAAATACTTGGCTATTAATATGTGATATGTTTATAAGTTTCTGTTTATAAACATATTATTTTCTTTTTTCTCTAAGTTCTCTTTTTATCTTTCTAAAGTTATATTTACCTGATACTTTTCTTTTAAATGTTGAAAAAGAATTACCTGGAAATATTCCTATACGTCTTATTTGATGTAGATCTGTAGAAAAAGCAATATCGCCTGAGTCTGTTGCAACAGAGAAGTCAAAGTTAGCTTTGCTTGCTATATATTTAACATCCTCACTAAGATCACCATAAGGATAAGCAAAAGAAACCATTTTAGTATTTAATTTTTGCTCTAAAGTGTCTTTTGCTTCATTTATCTCTTTTATAACCTCTTCAATACTTATTTTAGAAAGTTTTGGATGTGTTTTTGTATGACAGCCAAATTCAATACCATAGTCTTGCATTTCTTTTAGCATATCAAGAGACATAAGATCTAATTTCTTTTCATTTCTCTCATGACCCTCACTATCCCATCTATTGTAGTTAAGATCGGATACAAGGAAGATAACGCATTTTTGATTATATTTTTTAAGTAAAGGAAATGCTACTTTATAGTTATCAACATAACCATCATCAAAGGTTAAAATTATAAATTTATTACCTTTGTTAAATCTTTCTTTATATTTATTATCAACAAGATCTTTAAAGGTTACTGTTTGATAGCCATTGTCTTTTAAATACTTTAAATGACTTTCAAATTTTTCTTTAGTTATATATGTTCCATGAATACCAGCTTCACTTTTATCTTCAATAATTCTGTGATACATAATGACAGGTATTTCATATTTTTTATATAAAACATATTCTCTTTGATAAAGTCTTTCTATTCTATCTACAATAATATCTTTAGAAAATTCATAATTTACAATATCAAAAAGTTCATCAAAAGAAGCTTTATCTAGATCTTTTGCTTTTTCAATATCAGCTAAAAGAGTATCAAATGTACAGTGATAACCTTTTTGTGTACCAATATCGCCAAAGTTTGATGAAAGAGCTTTTTTAATAGTATTTTTAGTAATAAGACCCTCATATTGAGACTCACCTACAGCAATTACAGCTCTTTTTGAAAGTAGTGCCTCAACGGCTACACGACCTGCACCTATTACTAAGTCAGACTCTTTTATATAATCATTAACATTATTTACATAGCCTACAAAATTTATATTACTAAAATCTTTAAAAACCAAAAATCTTTCAGTAATTTCTTTGCCACCAATAACATTAACCTTATAAGAGCTATCTTTTAGTAAATTTAAAATATCAAAAACAACATCACCTTTAGGACCTGAGAGACGACCTATGATAGATATAACAAAGTCATCATTTTTATTCTTTATTTCTGATTTAAATAAAGATGTATCTATAGGGTTTCTAATTAAGATAGTTTTATCTTTTTCATAACCTAAATCATTGGCAATTTGATTTTGAATATTTTCACAAACACAAATACTTCTTTGTCCAAAAGCCTTTATAAGTTTACGACTTAGATGAACAGGTTGTCTGCCATGTGTAGTTGTAATAAGAGGAATATTAGCAATAGAGCAAGCAAGAGCACATGACCATGATGAAGCTCTTGAATTTGCATGTACTATTTGAATGTCATTTTCTTTTATTATTTTTAATAAAAGTTTTACATGCGAAAGTCTATTTGCAACACTTCTTTTATTAAAAGGAATAGGTATATATGTAGCTTTAGTTGCTTTTGTTAAGGTATCTGATACTATAAAAACATTATTACCTTTTTCAATTAAAGCATCAGCTAAAGTTGTAGCATAAACTTCAGCACCAGTTACTTCTAATTGAGATAAAGCCATTAAAATATTCATACTATTACCTAATCTTTGTCTTTAGTTTATTTAAGAAGTTTAATGCATCAAGAGGAGATAATGAGTTTATATCAATATTTTTTATCTCTTGTTCAATTGCACTTTCAATATATACTTCTTTTATTTGTATATTACTTTGACTAGAACTTATTGTATTTTGTTCTACACTTTGCTTATTTAATTCATGTTTAGCAAGATTTATAACTTCATTTGGTAGACCTGCTAAATTACCAACTTCAATACCATAAGAATATGGTTGTGATCCTTTATTAGCATGATATAAAAAAGCAATTTTGCCATTTATTTCCTTTGCTTTAAAACAGATATTTAAAGCTATAGGAAATTCATTTTCAAGTGAATTTAGTTCACTATAGTGAGTTGAAAATAAAGTTAGGGCTTTTATTTTCTTACATAGATATGTAGCTATAGCTTTAGCAATAGATGAACCTTCTTTATTAGACGTACCACGACCTACTTCATCCATAATAATAAGAGATTTTTCTGTAGCATTATTTAAGATATTAGCAGCTTCTTCCATCTCTATCATAAAGGTGGATCTATTTGTAGTTAAGTCATCAGATGCACCAATTCTTGTAAAGATTCTATCTAATATACCAATACTTGCACTTTGACATGGAACAAATGAACCTATACGAGCCATGATAGTTATAAGAGCTATTTGACGCATAAAGGTAGATTTACCACCCATATTAGGACCTGATATGATAAAAACTCTTTTATCTTTAAAGCTAATAGAATTTGCAACAAAACTTTTACTAGATAAGCTTTCAACTACAGGATGACGACCTTCATTTATTTCTATATTTTCATCATAGATTAAAAAAGGTCTTACATAATTATTGTTTTCTGCTGTATTTGCAAAGCATAAAAGAATATCTAAATAAGCAATTATATTTGCAAGGTTGCTTAATGCTTCAATATTCTTTTGTAAAGTTAAAAGAATAGACTCAAAAATCTCTTTTTCAATATCTAAAGCTAAAGTTTTAGCATTAAGAGTTTTTTCTTCTAATTCTTTTAACTCATTAGTTATATATCTTTCTGTATTTTTTAGAGTTTGACGTCTTATATAATCAGATGGAACTTTATCTACATTTAATTTACTAACTTCAATATAGTAGCCATGAACTTGATTATAGTTAACTTTTAAGGTGTTTATATTAGTTCTTTCTTTTTCACGCTTTTCTATTTCCATAAGCGTACTTAAAGAACCATTCATAAGATCACGAAGTTCATCTAGCTCTTTATTGTAATTATCTGCAATTACATTACCATCGCGTAAAAAGTTAGATGGATTATCTAAAATTGTTTTTTCAAGTAAGTCTTTTATTTCATCTAAATTTTCAATTTTATCATTTAGTTTATTAAGACTTTCTTTATTACTACTTTGTAAAAGTTTTTTAATCTTAGGTACTAAAGATAGTGAATCTCTTAAAGTAGATAAATCTTTAGGTTTTGATGAAAATAAAGCAATTCTAGCTACAATTCTCTCAATATCACCTATAGCTTTTAATAATAAAGATAGTGTTTCTTTATCAAAATCATCATTAAAAGCATCTATTACATCATATCTAAAATTAAGTTCATCATTATCTTTTAAAGGTGATACTATCCATTGTTTTAAAAGACGAGAACCCATAATAGTTGAGGTTTTTTCAAAGATACTATATAAAGAACCTTTATTTTCACCTTTTAAATTACTCAAAAGTTCTAAATTTCTTTGTGCACATTTATCTATGATAATAGTAGATAAAAATTCATCTCTTTGTATTTTTGTTACATGATTTAATTTCACATTTTGTGTATTTAATACATAAGCTAAAAGAGCACCTGATGCAATAATACACTCTTCTTGTGCATCTATATCATAACTAAAAAGAGAACTTGTATTAAATTGATTGCAAAGAGTTTTATAACAAGTATCTATTTCAAAAGACCAACTTGGAAGTGCTTTTTTACAAGGAACATCACTTAAGATATCTAGATCTTTAAAAGACTCTTCATATAAAATTTCAGATGGAGAGTATTTATCTATATAAAGCTTAATACCATCTTTATCTTTGCTTCTTGCTGTTTTAAATTTACCTGAGTTTAGCGATAAAACAGAAAATCCATATAATTTTTTACTTTTATAGACGCAAGCTATGCAATTATCAAGACTATCAGGTGCAATACCTTCATCTGTTACAGTACCTGGTGTAACTATTCTTGATACTTTTCTTATCATCATACCTTTTTTATTATTAGGATCTGCACATTGTTCACAAATAACAGCAGATTCGCCTAATTTTATGAGGCGAGATAGATAATTTTCAAGGGTATGAAAAGGAATGCCTGCCATTGGAATAGGTGGATTTGTTGCACCTTTTTTAGTTAAAGTTAGATCAAGTAGAGAAGCTACTTTTTTAGCATCATCATAAAAAAGCTCATAAAAATCACCTAATCTAAAAAATAAAAGAGTATCTTTATATTGCTCTTTAATTTCTAGATATTGCTTCATCATTGGAGTTTGAACTTCTTTACTTTTAGTCATTTAAATAAATATCCTATCTTTTTATACTTTTTTTGCTTATATTAGATCTATATAATTTTAACATTAAAATTTAGTTTAAATTTTTTATATTTTGTTTTATGTCAAATGAACTTATTGAATTAGCAAGTAAATTACTAGCTTTAAATAAACAACATAATTTTATTATATCAACAGCAGAGTCTTGTACTGGAGGACTTGTGTCTTCATATATAACAGAAATATCAGGTTCATCTGCTTATTTTGATAGATCTTTTATAACTTACACTAATAAAGCAAAGATGGAGATGCTTTCTGTTAAAGAGGAAAGTTTAATAAATTTTGGTGCTGTAAGTTTAAATGTAGCAAAGGAGATGGCATTAGGTGCTATTTTACATTCTGATGCTACTTTTAGTGTTTCATTAACTGGTATAGCAGGACCTACAGGTGGTACTGACAACAAACCTGTGGGAACTGTATGTATAGGTTTTTGTTCAAGAGATGGTTTTTTGGGAGCAAAAAAATATTTATTTAAAGGAGATAGGCAAGAAGTGCGTGAAAGTGCTGTTAAAGTAGCCTTAAGCGACTTAATAAAAATTATACAAGATAAAAAATTAGAGGATTATTTGTAAATAATTATTGCAATTTTATAAAATTACATATAAAATTTATTGCAATAGAGTTAATCAATAGACTAAGAGATTTTAAAAATGGCTGAGAAAAAGAAAACAAAAGATGAAGTTTCATCAGGTTCAAAATTAACATCAAACATCACAAAAGATCCTAAAAAACAAAAAGCTCTTGAAGCTGCTATGGAGCAGATCGAAAGACAATTTGGCAAAGGTGCTATTATGCGTCTTGGTCAAAGTGAGCTTGAAGATATTGAAGCAATTCCAACAGGTTCTTTATCTTTAGATCTTGCATTAGGTATCGGTGGTTTACCTATGGGTCGTATTATTGAAATCTTCGGACCTGAATCATCTGGTAAGACTACACTTACTTTAGAGCTTTTAGCTCAAGCTCAAAAGAAAGGTAAAGTATGTGCATTTATCGATGCAGAGCATGCTTTAGATCCTGTTTATGCAAAACGTCTAGGTCTTAAGATTGAAGATGTATTTATTGCTCAACCAGATACAGGTGAGCAAGCTTTAGATATATGTGAGACTTTAGTTCGTTCAGGTGGTGTTGACGTTATTATCATAGACTCAGTTGCAGCATTAGTACCTAAGGCTGAAATTGAAGGTGATATGGGTGATAATCACGTAGGTTTACAAGCTCGTTTAATGTCACAAGCTTTACGTAAGCTTACAGCTATCATAAAACAAGCAAATTGTATGGTTGTATTTATCAATCAGTTACGTATGAAGATTGGTGTTATGTTTGGTAACCCAGAAACTACAACTGGTGGTAATGCTCTTAAATACTATGCTTCAGTGCGTCTTGATATTAGAAAAGCTAATGTTATTAAAGATAAAGAAGATGCTATTGGTAATGAAACTAAGGTTAAAGTTATCAAGAACAAAGTTGCACCTCCATTTAAACAAGCAAACTTCCAAATCTTATTTAACTATGGTATTGCTAAAAATGGTGAGTTACTAGATTTAGGTGTGCAAGCTAAAGTTGTTGATAAGACAGGTGCTTGGTATGCTTATAATGGTACTAAGATAGGTCAAGGTAAGGTTAATGCTATGCGTTATCTTGATGAAAATCCAGAGATTGCAGATGAAATTGAAGCTAAGATTCGTGAGTACTTTAAGAATATAAATGATTACTCACAAACAGTAGAAATTGGTACACCTGTATCTTCTGATGATGCTGATGATTTAATGGCAATGAATGATATTGATGATGCTGATTTAATATCAGATATTCCAGATGATCTATAATGCTAAATAAGAAAGTTTATAAATTATCAGATGATGCAACACATGCTTTAAACTATGTGTTGCATCTTTTAACTCGTCGTGAATATTCAGAACTTGAACTTAAGCAAAAATTAAAAACAAGATATATTTCATCTATTATTGACAGTGTTATAGAAAAAGCAAAAGAAAATAATTGGCAATCTGATGATAGATATGCAGATATGTTAGTGCGTCATTATGTATCCTCTCTATATGGTCCTTTAAAAATCTTTATGGAAGCAAAAAGAAAGGGTGTTTCTAAAGATTTAATTTTACAATATTTAGAGGATGTTAATTTTGATGATGTAGCCTATCAAAATCTTTTGCATAAATATAATAATTTAGTTTTAGATAGAGAAACTCAAGTTAAAGCTTTGCAATATTTGCAAAGACGTGGTTTTTATCCTAAATCTTGTTTTTATGCTTTAAAAAAATTTATGCAAAAAGATAGTGATATTGATTAGATTTAAACTACATAAAAATAGCACTGTGTTATACTAAGCAAAAGTTTTTCAATGAGATAAAAAGATTTCATTTTATTAATTTATATCTTATTTAAAGATAAGATTTAATTTAGGAAAATAGATTTATATGTACATGACTACAGATGAGATACGTACAACGTATCTTGAATTTTTTAAAGAACGTAATCATGAGATTGTACGTTCTAGCTCTTTAGTACCATATAATGATCCTACCTTGCTATTTACTAATGCAGGTATGAATCAGTTTAAAGATATTTATTTAGGTAAAGAAAAGCGTGCATATATAAATGCAACTACTGCTCAAAAGTGTGTAAGAGCAGGTGGTAAGCAAAACGATCTTGATAATGTAGGTTATACAGCAAGACACCATACATTCTTTGAAATGTTAGGTAATTTTAGTTTTGGTGAGTATTTTAAAGAAAATGCAATTAAATATGCATGGACTTTATTAACAGAAGGCTTTAAATTACCAAAAGAATCTTTAACAGTTACTGTCTATGCAGAAGATGATGAAGCTTATAATATTTGGAAAAATGATATAGGCATACCAGAAGAAAGAATTATCCGTATTGGTGATAATAAAGGCGGTAAATATAATTCAGATAACTTCTGGCAAATGGGTGATACAGGTCCTTGTGGTCCTTGTTCTGAAATTTTCTATGACCATGGTCCTTCAGTATGGGGTGGCCCTCCAGGTTCACCTGAAGAAGATGGCGATCGTTTTATTGAAATCTGGAATATTGTGTTTATGCAATATAACAGACAAGCAGATGGCACTTTTGAGCCACTTGCAAAACCAATGATCGATAATGGTCTTGGTTTAGAGCGTATTGCAGCTGTGCTTCAAGGCGTTCACTCAAATTATGAAATTGATTTATTCCGTGATTTAATCAATGAAACTGCTCGTATCTTAAATGTAACTGATTTATCTAATAAATCATTACGTGTAATATCAGATCATATTAGATCATGCTCTTTCTTAATTGCAGATGGCGTTTTACCATCAAATGAAGGTAGAGGTTATGTACTTCGCCGTATTATTAGACGTGCAGTACGCCATGGCAGATTATTAGGTGCAAGCGATGTATTTTTCTATAAGCTAGTAGATAAGTTATCTCAATTAATGGGTAAAGCTTATCCTGAGCTTATTGAGCAAAAAGCTTTAATTGAAAGAACATTAAAGAAAGAAGAAGAGCAATTCTTAAATACTTTAGATAGAGGCTTAAATCTTCTTGAAACTGAATTAGAGAAGTTAGGTGCAAATCGTACTATTCCAGGTGAGGTTGTTTTTAAGTTATACGATACCTATGGTTTCCCTGCTGATCTAACTCAAGACGTTGTTCGTGATAGAAATTATGTTGTAGATATGGAAGGTTTTGAAAAAGAGATGCAAGCTCAAAGAGAAAGAGCAAAATCAGCATCAACCTTCGGTATTGATTACAATAAAGAATTAAAAATAACTGAGATTACAAGCTTCCAAGGCTATGACAAACTTAGTGATGAAGCTAAGATTGTAGCTATATTTAAAGGTACTGAAAAAGTTGATACTATTTCAACTGATGAGGATGCTGTAATTGTTCTTGATAGAACTCCTTTCTACGGTGAAATGGGTGGTCAAGTTGGCGATACTGGTACTATTAGAATAGGTCAAAATAAATTATTTATAGTAAATAATACAAAGCATGTAGGTCATGCAACTATTCATATAGGTCGTGTTGAATTAGGCGAGTTCTCAATAAATGATAATGTTGTTGCAACTGTTGATGCAGATCGCAGAAGACAAATTGCAGCTCATCACTCTGCAACTCACTTATTACACGCAGCATTACGTCAAGTTTTAGGCGATCACGTTTTCCAAAAGGGTTCTTCAGTAGGTCCTGATAGATTACGTTTTGACTATTCACATTCTCAACCATTAACTTTAGATGAAAGACAAAAGATTACAGCTTTAGTTAATGAAGAAATTTGTAAGAATGTTGAAATCACAACTGATATTATGTCATTAGATGATGCTAAAAAGTGTGGTGCTATGGCATTATTTGATGAAAAGTATGAAGGCGATGTTCGTGTTCTTACTATGGGTGATTTCTCAAAAGAGTTATGTGGTGGTACACATGCTAAACGTACAGGTGATATTGGTTATTTCATCATTACATCTGATGAGTCAATTTCCTCTGGTGTAAGACGTGTTGAGGCTATGGTTGGCTCTTCTGCAATTCAATATCAACAAGCAATTGCAAAAGCTGTAAATCAAGCATGTAACCTATTAAAGACAGATAACTTCTCTGTGGTTGAAAAGGTTAAGTCTTTAATTCAACATACTCAATCTCTAGAGCATGAAAACACTCTATTAAAAGAGAAATTAGTTCATCATGATGCTCGTGCATTAGTTGCAAGTGCTGTTGATATTAATGGTGTTAATACTGTTGTAACATCAGTTCCTGCATACTCAGCTCGTGAATTACGTTTATGTGCAGATGAATTAAAGAACTCTTTAAAGACATGTGCTTTTGTTTTAGGTTCAGTTGATAATGACAAAGTAAGCTTAATTGCTGGCGTTTCATCTGATCTAACCTCAAAGATTAAAGCAGGTGATCTAGTTAACGTTGTTGCAAAACTTTGTGATGGTAAAGGTGGTGGTAGACCTGATATGGCTCAAGCTGGTGGTACAAAACCAGAGGGTTTAGAGGAAGGTTTAACTGCTGCAAAACAATGGCTTAAGGAACATTTATAATTATGTTAGTGATATCCCAAAAAAAAGGTGAAACTATTAAACTAGGTAGGGATATCACTATCCATATTTTAGATGTTAAGCCTGGCAAAGTTAAAATAGGAATTGAGGCACCTGCCTCAGTTTCTATTACACGTGATAACTATAAGAAAAAAGAGCTTGAAGTTGTTGAAATTGAAGTAGACGAAAAAAAATTATAAAAAAAGCTTGACTTTAGTTTCTAAAAATAAGAAAATACACGCACTCAATAAGTGGAGAGATGGCCGAGAGGCTGAAGGCACTCCCCTGCTAAGGGAGCATACGACTATAAAAATCGTATCGAGGGTTCGAATCCCTCTCTCTCCGCCACTTAGAGTTCCTCTCTAAATGACAAATTTCCATTCTAATATCAATTAATCATCACAATATAATTGTCTCTATTTGTCAAAATTTTATTGTTTTTTTTATGATCTATTATATATAAAATAATCTTTTGTATATTTTAATTAAAATTTATAATAAATTACACCAATTTTTATAAATAATTATCTTTTTATTCAATAAGTTATTTTAATTATGTTTTAAAGGCATTCTTTTTGCATACTATCAAGTATATATTATTCTTACTTTTATTTATATCTGAGGTTTTATGAGACAGACTAATAGTGCAATTGCAATGCTTTTAGCTCAATATAGAGCTATTTATAGACAAGCTTTTTATCTAGGTAT
>JARHZF010000176.1 GCA_029258325.1 Anaerobiospirillum sp.
ATTTAAAAGCAGCAGAAAAAGGATATGCAAAAGCACAATTTAATCTAGGTCAAATGTATGATGACGGAGATGGAGTCACTCAAGATAAAGAAGAGGCATTTAAATGGAGTTTAAAAGCAGCAGAGCAAGGATATGAAAAAGCACAATTTAATGTAGGTTTAATGTATTATGACGGAGAAGGAGTCACTCAAGATAAAGAAGAGGCATTTAAATGGTATTTAAAAGCAGCAGAGCAAGGATATGCAAAAGCACAAAATAATGTAGGTGTTATGTATTATGATGGAGAAGGAGTCACTCAAGATAAAGAAGAGGCATTTAAATGGTATTTAAAAGCAGCAGAAAAAGGATATGCAGATGCTCAATTTAATGTAGGTGTAATGTATACAAAAGGAGATGGAGTCACTCAAGATAAAGAAGAGGCATTTAAATGGAGTTTAAAAGCAGCAGAGCAAGGGGATGCAGGTGCTCAATTTAATATAGGTTTAATGTATTCAAAAGGAGAAGGAGTCACTCAAGATAAAGAAGAAGCATTTAGATGGTATTTAAAAGCAGCAGAGCAAGGATATGCAGGTGCTCAATATAATCTAGGTTTAATGTATGCAAAAGGAGAATATGTTACTAAAGATAGTGAAACAGCACTTATGTGGATTAATAAATCTGCAAAACAAGATTTTACTTTAGCTTCAATATATTTAGCTAATTATTTTTATGATAGAAAAGATTTACAAAAAGCAATAAATCTTTTGAAAAAAATTTTAAATAAAAAAGAATTAAATGATAAAGATGCGTCTATAGCAGAATATTACTTAGGCTTATATTATATAGAACAAGCTAGAACTAAAGATGATACATTAGAGCATAATATAGATACTCAATGTAATTTTGTTTTTTCTTATGATGAGTCAGCAACAATAGCACAAAGCTCAAATAATGAGAACAAACAATTAAATAAAAAACAATTAGATCTTATTAAAAAAGCAATAAATCTTCTTGAAAAATCCTCAAATAAAGGTTTTGATAAAGCACAATATACATTAGGTAAATTTTACTTAAAAGGTATTTTACTTGAAAAAGATTTTGCTCTTGCATTTGATTTATTAACAAAGGCATCAGATCAAAATAATTATGAAGCACAAGAGGAATTAGCTTCTATGTATAATCAAGGTCTAGGTGTAGAGAGAAACTTTGAATATGCAAATGAGTTATTACAAAAAGCTAAAGATAATAAAGCTAAAAAATCTTTAGATAATTATAGTAATTTTATAAAAACTTTATATAAAAATTAGGGTAAAGTCTAAAAGGGCAATTTTATTAATTGCCCTTAAAGGGCTAAAACTTGTTGTAAATTTTTTTTTGTAAAAAGTAGTACTTGTTATTTTTACGTTGTTACTTAAACTAACATAGTGCTTTTTGGTGTAGAAACAACGTAAATTTTACATGAACTAAATTAGTATATTTACCTTAAACTTTTACATCTAAATATTTTTTTAAAGATTGATTTTATATATGTGATCTTAATCTATGCCATTTTCTAAAATAAAGATATAAAATCATAATTTTGTACGTTTTTATTAAAATTTTTGTAGAAATTCATGTGATATTTGTGTTATTACTAAAAAAGAAAGACATGTATCTTAGTTAAATAAGATAACTATCACATCTACATCATTTTATATTTAAGGTTTTTTTTATGATTTTATGCATAGGTTTTTACGATAGCTTAAAGAATTCTTTCTCACATACTTACTCTATAAAACTTATTGGTGTAATAAATAGTAAAAATAAGGTTTTAAATCTAAACTTAGATAAAGAGTGTGTAGATGTTAAAGCAGAAAAGGCTATTGAAGATGAAGTTACAAAAGGAGATATTGTAAGTTTTTTTGTAGATGTTGTAGATGATAATCTGCAAACCTCTTTTATATGTAAACTAAAAGAAAATATAAATAACATTAAGAATTTATTAAATCTTATCTATTCTCTTCCTTTAGATAGTGAAACTACCTTAAAATTTACAGCCTATATAGATAAAAGTCTAGAATCTAAAGATAGAACTTCTCTTTATAATTTTTCTATAAAATTAGCCCATAATGATACAAACTTAACATTAGAGAAGCTAAAACGCATCTATGCTGTAGATTTGATAAAATCATATACCTCTTTTTATTATGATTTTAAAAAAAATAATAGTATTTTTAAGATGATAAACACCATCTGTAATTTTAATTCTGATTTAAAAAATAATAAGAGTGTTTTTGAGCAAAATAATTTCTCTTATAAATTAAAAAAGCTCTTTTCTTTTATCTTAAAAGATGCAAATGATGATTTAAGCATAGAGTTTAAAGAGGATAAAAATCTCTATTTAGAACATATCTACACACTTTTAAATGAACTTGATAAAGATGATTTTAAATATTTTGTTAAATTTTTTGTAGCTTATAAGGCTTTAAATAATGATTATCCATGTTTTGATTATATAATCAACAAATTACAACAAGATAAGATTACTACTCAAAATCTAACTACATTCTTTATAGCCATGTTAAATTGTAAATTAGATATTGATATAAATAAATTTATCTTAAATATACAAAATATGTTTAAAACTATTGATAATTTAGATAAACTCTTTATTTTTAAGTTAGTTAACAAATGTATTAGGAAATCTGATAAAAAAACTATTTTAGAGCTTTTAGTTTTTTTTGTAAAAAATATAGTATCTTTAGATACTAAAGATTATGTAAAAGAGTATTTTGCTTATTTTATTTTTGATATTTATAACTTAGATCTTAAAAATCAAGATTTTGTAAATAGTCTAAGATTAGAACTTGCTCCTATTTTATATAGATACTTTTATCTTATCTCTTATTTAAATTTTAAAGATAAATTTAAATTTATCTTTAAAAATATTTTGCTTGCAGATGATATTGTAAATACCTTAAATCAATATAGTAGTAGCAATCTTAAGTGTATCAAAGATATTTTAAAAGATATATTTGCAGTAAAGATTAAAGAGCATCATGTAGATATATCTTTTGCTCCTAACAGTTTAGATCTTTTAAATATTTTTTTAAAAGATATGTTTATGTTTTTGAAAAGGAATAATTCATCTAAAGATAAACTTTATAGATATATAGAAAAGCAAAAGGATTTAGCTTTAAATAATTTTTGTAAAATTTTAGATAAGGTGGATGATAGAGTCTTTAATGACTTAGATTTAGCTCACTTTTGTAGTCAAAAAACTATTATACAAAGAAAAAGAAAGACATTTGAAGCTTCTTTATCTTTAGATAACTTTATCTTTGTTTGTATACATAAAGATGAAGATGATAATGTTTTTATTGAGATTAAAAGTTATAAAAAAGATGTTTATACCTTTAGTTTTAATTTAAAAGACGATCTAAATAGAGATGGTGAATGTATTATTGAAGCTTTAATAAAGCTTTTAGAAGAGTTAAAGAAGATAGATTATCCTCATATTATCTGCAATAAGGATAAATTAGAAATTATTAAGGATATAGATAAGGATTTATTTAACCTATATAGTTTTCTAAAGGATAATTATCTAGCTTTAGATGATCTCTATGCCTTTAATAATAGTACTTTTA
>JARHZF010000188.1 GCA_029258325.1 Anaerobiospirillum sp.
TTATTAGTCGTATGTTTTTTATAAATTGCATATAATTTTTATTATATTTTCAATATATAATTAGTTTTAATTTTATTTTATTGCAACTATAAATTTTTACCTAGTTGATCAAAATTTATCTTATTAATTGAATTTATAAAATCTTTTATCTACAATTTTTATTACAGTAAAAGTTAATTTTAACTATTTTTAAGGTATGTAATCATGACACAAGCAACTGAAAGCAATAATGCCGTAGTTGAGTCTAAACTAAAATATTTCCCTATCAATATTTTTGCCATAATCATGGGTCTTGCTGGTTTTACTCTATCTACCTATGTTATTACAAAAGAACCAACTATTCGTCTAACTCTTGCCTCAATTACTAGTGCTGTATTTGTATTGTTTAGCATTTTATATATTACTAAACTTATAAAATATCCAGAGGCTGTTAAAGAAGAAACAAATCACCCTGTAAAATTAACCTTCTTCCCAGCTTATTCTATCTGTTTACTCTTGCTCTCATCTGTATGGCTTGAGTACTCTTTTGCTAAATATATTTGGTTTGCAGGCTGTATCTTACAACTAATCTTTACTTTATTTGTATTATCATCACTTGTACATAAGTCTTTTAATATAAATCATGTAAATCCAGCTTGGTTTATCCCTGTTGCAGGTCCTCTTATTATCCCTATGGCAGGTATGCAATTAGGCTATGGCTTTATCTCTGTTATTGCCTACCCTATTGGCTTTATATTTTGGATTATGATCTTTACTATTCTTTTATATAGATTAGTATTTCACGATCCACTTCCACCAAAACTAGTTCCAATGCTTTGCATTATGCTAGCTCCCCCTTCAATTGCTGCAGTATCTTATCTACATATAGAAGAATTTTTTACTCATGTTAGTGTACATTCTCCTTTTGTTCTTATGCTCTATGGTATTGCATGGTTTATCTTTGTATTCTTACTTTGCAATGTAAAAATATTTATAAAAGCACCATTTTTCTTATCAGCATGGGCATATTCTTTCCCTATAGCTGCCTTTATTATTGCAACAACTAAGGTTGTACCTTTGTTTACAGATATTAATTACTTACAATATGTATTTAATATAATTTATGCACTATGGGCTCTATTTGCTCTACTTATTGTTTATCTCGTAATTAGAACTATAAAATTAGTTCTAAATGGCAAGATCTGCGTCCCTGAATAAAACTTCTATATTTAGTCACTTATCCTCAATGCCCCTTGTTTGGGGCATTTTATTGTTAATAAAAACCTTTAGGACTTGTGATTTTTGTATTGTTACTTAAAAAACATAGTGCCATCTTGTGTAAAAACAAAGTAAATCTCACATAAAGAAAAGTTATACTATCTCACTATAAAAAAGTATGTAACCTTAGCCTTTAATTAAAAAAAATTTAAACATCCCCCTTTCTTTTTTTTGTAGAGTGTACATAAATAAAACTATCCTATCTTATTTTTATAACTTCTAAAGTTTTATTAAAAAATACTAAATTATCAAAAGATAAAGATATAAAAATACATATTAGTCATCAATACAAGATAAAAGTGTATAAGTTATGAGAATGAGAGTGCATAAGATCAAGTTACTTACAATAAGATGTAATAACTAAAAAAGAAAATTCCTTTCAATATAAATTTTTAATTTGAAAAACAAAGATATTTTTATATTTTTTTAGAAAAACACAAAAAGTACTAGTAAAATATTGCTAGAACTTACACTAATTTATTTTGAAAAATAGATTATGAATTTAATATAAATATTGGGGTTTCTATGTTTAAAAAAACACTATTATCATTATGCTTAGGTACTATACTTGCCTTTAGTTCTCACGCAAGTTATGCAACTGTAAGCAATCAAAATATTGATGTTAAAAATATTACTAAAAAAGCTGAAATTGAAGATGATGCTATATCTCAATTTAAACTTGGTATTATTTATAAACAAGGTCTTGCTGATGAAAAACAAGATTTAAAGAAAGCTTTTAAATGGTTTAAAAAAGCAGCTGAAAATGATCATGGTGAGGCTGCTGCTTTCTTAGGTATGGCCTATATTAATGGTGAGGGTACTAAACAAAATATAAATAAAGGTATTGAGTGGCTTGAACAAGCAGGTCTTTTTGGAGTTGCTGATGCCTATGGTCTTTTAGGTGCTATATATGAACAAGGTTCTTTTGTAGAAAGTGATTTAAATAAAGCTATGCAATACTACAAAGAAGCTTGTGATATGAAATCAAAAGATGGTTGTGCTCACTATGAAAGAGTAGCTAAATTAGTTAAAAAATAATGATGTTTAGGTGTATCTTAAAAGATACACCTAAAATATTACATTTTAAAGAGTTTATCTTGCTGTGATAATTTAACTACTATATTAGATGTCTCTAATAATTCTTTAGGTAATTTATCTTTTAAAATTGAACATACTAATTGAATGTTATTATCTTTAATAAATTTTGATACACTCAAAAGTTGATTGTCATGTAAAAGCTCTTTCTTATAATTTAAAAGAAAATGTAAACAAGGTATGTTTTCATCATCAGCAAACTTAATATATGCTAAATCAAAAC
>JARHZF010000115.1 GCA_029258325.1 Anaerobiospirillum sp.
AAGCGTTGATACAATGGCTTATGATTTAAATATTGAAACAAAAGCTTTAGAAATTATAAATTCAAATAAAGAATTATCAGATTATAAAGAGACATCTATTTCTGTTATCTCTGTAAATGGTAATGTATTACTTGCAGGTCAAACTATACATAGAGCATATGCACAATGGTGTGCTCAAAAGATACATGATCTTGATTATGTAAAGAAAGTTTATAATTATGTACAAATAAAAAGACCTGTATCTGCATCAGTTGTAGCTCGTGATAGCTATATAACATCAGAAGTTAAAAGTAAATTACTTCTAGCTAAAGGTATAAAATCAAATCATTTTAAAGTTTATACAGAAGATGGTAATGTTTATATCTTAGGTTTTGTGACACCTGATCAAGCAAGACGTGCTGTAAATCAAGCTTTAAAAGTAGATGGTATTAAGAAGATTTATACTATTTTTGATTATATAACAAATGAACCTGATTTAAGAGCTGATGGTGATAATGGCATTAAGGTTGTTCCTATACAAAACGGTACAAAAACATCATCTAGATCTACACAACAAAGAACATCAACCTATGTTCCTCCTGTAAGCTCTCAAGATAATGGTGGAGCTATGATTGTTGATGATGGTAGTTCTTCTATCTCTTTAGAGGAGCAAGGTCAAAATAACTTTAATCAAACTAATAATGATAGTTTTAACTATGGTGATGAGCAAATAATGCCAAGTCAAAGTACACCAAAATCAAGTGTACCTAGTGTAAATCCTAATGCTAATGGTGGTGCTGTAATCGTAGAAGATCGTAGTTACACATATTAATTTGATGTTTTTTTTAATACCTTTATCTTTATAGATAAAGGTATATTAAGATGGAAAGTAGTAATAGGTTGCAATGAACAAAAGTTCTTTATACTTTTTAGATTTTTATATTCCAAATAATGGTGAGCATGAGTCTGCTATAGAAGTTGCCGTATTACGTTGGGAACCTATGGATAAAAGACCATCTGTTTATATACATTCTTTTATAACACCAGCTCATCCTAATAGAATAAAATGGAAAGAAGTTTTAAAAATGGGTATAAGTAAAGAGATGATTTTAGAGCGTCAAAATCCAACTTTACTTGAACTTATTTCATCTTTATTTTTAAAAGAAAAGAATGTGGTGTTATTTAATCCACCAGTAGAACCTTATGCTTCATTTTCCAGAGATGCTTTATCTGTACAAAGTATAACTTCACTATGGAGTGAAGTTTTTGCACGAGATGAAGAGGGTTCAAAAATAGATACAGTATCTAATATGCTTAAATATTTAGGTTTAGAGGAAGAGGATACATCAGATACTAAATATACACAGCTTTTAGTAAGACTACATAGTATGGTAGCTATTTGGTATTACTTAACTCAAATTAAAAATAAGCAAAATAATATAAATCTTGAAATAGAAAAGTGTACTGTATGGCCTTTAAAGAAAAGGGATATGTACTTATCTACTTTTGATTATAATGCCTTTGACTCTATGTCAACTAGTGCAATTTATACTTTGTTCTCGCAAGATTTACCTGATTATTTAGATTGGAATAAACTTTGTATTTATTCTCATGATTGGGTCTTTAATAGAAAAGCAAAGCCTTTAATTGAGCCTTTAAATGGCAAATTAACTATGGCAAATTATATCTATAATAAAGTCCTAAAAGGTGCTGTACGTCTTTGGGTAGTTATATGTTATGCTCTTTATGATAAAAAGCTATCTCAAGCTCGTGATGTAGCCTTAAATAGAAGTGAAGATTTAAATCTTTTACCTGATTCTATAAAAGAAGATTTTACTAATTTTATAGTATTACATTTAGATGACTTTTTATCTGATCATCAAAAAATTGCTATTGTCCGCTCTATGGTATCTCATACTCTACAAGATAGAGGTGATAGAAGCTTTGAAGAATTTGATTTTGATGTTTTATATAGAGACTATAAGAAAAATAGTGTAGATAGTCCTTATATTTTTAACAGTATTGCAGTTAATAGCAATAATCATAATAAATGCTTTAAAGAAATAAGAGATCATAAAATGTCTGTTTTATATAGACGTTATGAAGTAAGTGGCGATGAAAATGATAGATATGAATGTCTAGATAAGGTGCGTGAGCTTTTTCAAGATTTTGTACGTGAGGTTAAAAAGCCACTTTCAAGTTATTGGATTTCAGATGAACTTCAATGTTGGTTACAATATTTTACAGGATTTACTTTTGAGGAAATAAAAAGACCTCCAACTCAAAATGATACACCTGAACTTATAAATGTAAGAAATACTTTAACTGAAATTATTAAAGAATTTGGATCTTATTATTCTCTTGAACTACGTGAAAAATTATCTTGTATTTTTGAGGAATTACAAAAGTCTCAAGAGACACATTTTGTTAGACGTTTTGTATTTCAAGGTATATCTATTGAAGTTGTATTTAATAGAAATAAAGTATCATTTTTTAAGAAATTACTTAGATTTTAATTAAGACTTTAGGTTAGATATAGATTATCTAACCTAAACAAAGAATATTTTCTAGATATTATTTTTTGCAAAAATTCAATTTTTAATATAGCTCCCATTTTAGAAAAATATCTTCATCTTTTTATAAAATAACAGTTAATTTTTTTATATATTTTGTAAATTATTATTTATAATAATCAAAGTTGCGTTTTCTATTGGAGGTAAATATGGAAGTTTTAAAAACAGTGGTAATGTTTCCTGTAAAGTGTATAGAGTTTTTAATAAGTGCTTTATACAAGGTTTTATATGTTTATTTAATTAAATATTTACTTGCTTTAGTAATTTTACTAAGTGTCTTAGGTCTTATTGGTCTAGGTTGCTTATATGGATATGATCATTATAATCAAACATTACAAGAAAATTCTTATTATATAAATTATCTATTAATTCTTTTAGGTGCTTATATAGGTGCAGGTGTTTTACAAGTTTCTTTTACAAAATTACTTTTACAAAAAGAAAAAGATCTTGTTTTACATCAACAAACAGAGCATATAAAATTAGTTGAACTTGCAAAAGATAAAATGTCTGCTAAAGATCAAAAAGAAGGTTATAGTATACCTGCTTTTAATGAGACTGAGATTAAAGATTTTGCAAAACAACTTAAAGAGAAGAATGATACTAAGCTTCTAGAAGAGTTAAGAAGATATAGTGCTTTATATAAAGAGCTTTAAGATTTTACAATAAATAAAAGTTAGGAAGTGGCATCTATTAAGGTGCCATTTTTTTATTTTTATATAAAAAATATTTTCATTTTATTGTACAAGATTGAAATTTTTTATTTATATATTACAAAAAAAGTAAGATTCTTTTTAAGAAAAAAAGATAAAATATATTATATTTTTAATATAAATACAATATTCTTGTATTTTTATAAAAAATTAGTTTATTTATTTAAATTTAAAAAAGTTTAAAGACTTAAAATATACATATAAAAATAAATTAATTGTATTTTTAATTTTTATAAAATCTATGTTGATTTTTAATCAATTAAACTATATGTTTTATAAACAAAAATTATCATTTGTTATTTTTTTAAGAGATCTATATCAATATATTATGGTAGTATATGAAAAACTTTTTTATGCCTATTTAGCATAAAAATTTCTAATGTAGCTTAAGTTCTATTTAGTTTGGAATATATAAATATGTCTTTTTTTTACGCTTTATCTGTAAAAGCTAAAATGATGGTGGCTTTTACTACTGTAATTATATTTACTCTTGTAGTATCTATAACAAATGCTATATCTACTATGTCTGTAACAGAGTCTGCAGGTCATATTGATATTATTATTGGCACTAACTATAAACGTGTGAGTTTTACTCAAACTATCATAGTGGATTTAGATGGCGATATCTTAGATTTAATCTCAACTAAAGATATGTCTGCAACTAGTTCAAATCATTTAATAGATCACATACGTGACTCTATACGCCAATTAAAAGAAACCAAAGCTCGTTATAATGATACATATTTAGGAGATGAACCTGCATCTGCTGAGTATAAAGAGAAAATTAGATTATTAAAAAATGCTCTTGATCAATATATAAATTCTGTTGAGAATAAAACTCTACCTTACTTTAAAGAATCTCAAGAAAAAGCTTTATATTACTATTTAGATGAGGCTTCTAATTTCTATAAAGAGGTTATTGAACTTTTAAATCAAGTTTCAAGTTTACAAGTAGCAAAGGTTGAAAGTCATGTACAAGTAGCTTCAAGTAAAACACCTTTTTATATTGGTATAGCAGTTACTTTCATAGCTATTTTAATTTGTATCATAATCTCAAGTATCATAACTTCATATATAACTCGTGAGCTTAAAAAGCAAATTAATTATATTCATGAATTATCTTTAGGTAATTTTAATTTTGATATTGAATATAGATATTTAGATGACTTTGGTCTTGCTAATAAAGAATTTAAAGTGATGAAAGATGCTTTAAATAAATCTTTAAATGAAGTTATGGTTAGTGCAAAAGAGAATGAAGAACTACTATCTAATGTTAAGAGTAATATGGATTTAGTAGATGTTCAAACTAAAAATACACAATCTCAATCTATAACAGTATCAGCTGCAACAGAAGAAATGTTAGCAACAACTAAAGAAATTGCTAATAATTGTGAATATGCAACTAATGCTTCAGAAAAATCTAAGAGCATTACTAATGAGGGTGTTTCAAAGGTACGTGGTACTATTACAGAAATTCAAAATCAAAGTGAGCAAATTCAAACTAATGCTTCAATTATTGATAAGCTTGCAAAACACTCATCTGATATTTCATCTATTGTAAGCACCATTGAAGAAATTGCATCTCAAACTAACTTACTTGCATTAAATGCAGCTATTGAGGCAGCTCGTGCAGGTGAGGCAGGTCGTGGCTTTGCTGTTGTTGCTGATGAAGTACGTGCTCTTGCTATGCGTACAGCAACATCTACACAAGAAATTTCACGTATGGTATCTAATATTCAAGAGATGGCAAATACAGCAAGTATCTCAATTAATGAAAATGCTCAACGTATGCTATCTTTATCAGATGAAGCTGCATCTGTTGAAAATATACTTCAAGATATTACTGTAGTTGTAGGTGATGTAAATGCTCAAATCATACAAATAGCAGCAGCTGCAGAGCAACAAACTACTACATCAACTGAGATTTCAAATAATATTCAAGAAGTTACAAATAATGCCAATATAACAGCAGATCAAATTAACAAATCTCTTGATATAGTAAACAAAAATGCTCAAAGTTTGAATGTATTACGTGATAACTTATCATTCTTTAAGCTTAAGAAAATATAAAAGTAGATAAAAGAGGGGATTTTAGATCCTCTCTTTTTTTATATATTTATAAATTAAAAAAGGGGATACTCTATTTAGAGCTCCCCTTTTTTTAGAAGGAATAAAATAAAAAATATTATGAATACTACAACCTAAAACAAATCTTAAGTATAGAGTATTTGTAAAAGCAAGTTATGTTTATAATATAAAGATTAATATAATTAAACTTTATATAAATTTGATATAACTTTGATGTTCATTATAAGAAAAAATCTCATTTTAAACAAGATATTTGTATACTTTATTTTTAAATATTCTTTAAGAATAAGATGCAAGATAGATTATATAATCAATTAGAAAAAATATAGATTACTAATAATTTTTATATACTAAAAAAAATTATTAATTTTTATTCTTATTTTCTTTGTTTTCTCTTATATACATTATATAATTAATATATAGGTAGAAAAGTTTTATATTTAAATATTATTTTAACTATATTGTTTAACTTTTATTTTTTATATTTTAAATACCTATTAGAAAGCAGAGGAGATGGCTATGAAATTTGCTGATAAAATTAAAAAAGCTAGGCTCGATAAGGATTTTAGTATAGATAAACTTGCAAGTTTAACTAAGATTTCTAAAAAGTCTTTAATATCTTATGAGGATTTAGGTTCAAAACCTCGAAAGAATAATTTAAGAAAGCTTGCTGATGCTTTAAATGTATCTGTAACTTATCTTTTAAATGATGATGAGACTGATGAGCAAAAAAATATAGTTGAGGATATGTTTCTTGCAGAAGCTCATGATAAATTTGGTGCAAAAGGAGAAAGAGAGGCTAAAGATGTCTTACATAATGTAAGTACACTTTTTGCAGGTGGTAATTTAAATGAAGATGCTAAAGATGTCTTTTATCAAGCATTGATGATGGTCTATATGGACTCAAAAGAAAATGCAAGAGAGAGATTTACTCCAAGCAAATATAAGAAAAATAAAACTAAGAAATAGTTTTAACCTTTAATCTATTAAAAGAGAGCTAAAAGTGAAAACAGTATCACATATAATTAATAAGACTCAAAAGTTAATTAAAAAATATGATACAAGAGATCCATATGAACTTTGTGATCTCCTTAATATAAAAGTACATTATTATGATATGGAAAAGAAGTTAAAGGGCTTTTTCTTTTATCATTCAAGACAAAAGAATATTGTCATTGATAGTAATGTAAATGGAATATTAGGACGTATCTTAGTTGCTCATGAGTTAGGTCATGCTATTTTACATACTAGTATTGCTATGCAAAAAGGCTTTCAGGATATGGAAGTTTTAGATGATAGTTCTTATGAGGAAGATGAGGCTAATTTCTTTGCTGCAGAGTTACTTTTAAAGGATAGCGAAGTTTTAAGTTATCTATCTGAGTATTCATTTTTTGATGCTGCAAGACAGCTTTATGTACCAGCTGCATTACTTGATTATAAATTAACCCTTTTAAAGAGCAAAGGTGAGCTTATAAACTCTATGTATATAAGAAAAGCTGACTTCTTAAAAGAGGATTTAAAAGCTTATGAGGATGATGCTTTATTTGAGTATGATTTATAATATATGCTAAAAACATATAAGTTTAGTATATTATTTTTATGTGTACTTTAATAATATTATTTATGTATTTTTAAGATACTAAATAATAACACTATATTTTTGTCTTTTAAAAATAAAGTAATTTTAGCTTATAAAATAAACACTTATTTTTTATATATTGCAAATTATACATCTTTAAAAAGAAATACACTAAAAAGATCTATTATAAGAATGTTTATATTTATCAAATAAAATCAAGTATTGTTTAGTCAAAATGTTATGTTTATCTTAGATTTATTATTTATATTTTTGTATTATCTTAATCTAGGTTAGTTATTAAGATTAAGATATATGAAAAATATTAATAATATAGATATATTACTTAAAGATGAGTTAATTGAAAAAATTAATAAAGATACTGTTGTATCTGTTGTGGCAAACAACTTTTCAATCTTTGCTTATAAACCTTTAAAAAAGGTTTTAAATAATTGTCAGGAATTTCGTTTTATCTTTACTAATGCTTGTTTTAAAGATGAAAAGAAAAATAAAAAACAAAAGATTTTCTCTATTAAAAATACTAATATTGAAGCTGATTTATGTGGTAGTGAGTTTGAACTTAATTTAAACAATCATTTAAATCAATCTTCAATAGCTCGTGATTGTGTTAAATTTATAAAGAGTAAATGTAAATTTAAATTAGATACATCAATAAAGCAGCAAAATGGCTTTATTCTTCTTGATGATAAAGATATTTATTTCCCAATAAATGGCTTTACTGCTGTAGATTTGGGACTTGAAGATGGTAATGTTAAAAATACTATGATTTTGAATTTAGATGATGCTATATCTATTCAAAATTTTAAAGTAAACTTTGATAATTTATGGGCAAGCCCTGAAGTATCAGATGTAACTGATATTGTTATTGATAGCATTGCTAATGCTTATAAAGAAAATTCCCCTGAATTTCTATATTTTTTAACTTTAGATAATATCTTTGTTGAATTTAAAGATGATTTAAAAGAAGAAAATAGAGATAAGGAAATAGGTTTTAAAGACTCTGTTATTTTTAATAAATTATACGATTTTCAAAAAGATGCTGTTTTAACTATCATACATAAACTTTATAAATATCAAGGATGTATCTTAGCTGATAGCGTAGGTCTTGGTAAGACATTTACAGCACTTGCTGTTATTAAATACTTTGAGAGTAGAAATTCTAAAGTATTAGTTTTATGTCCTAAAAAATTAGGAGAAAACTGGCTTACTTATAATTCAAATTACAAAAGTAATATCTTAAGTGAAGATAGACTTAATTATGATGTCTTCTATCATACTGATTTATCGCGTGAAAGTGGTTTTTCAAATGGTAAAGATTTAAATAATATTTATTGGTCTAACTATGATCTAGTAGTTATTGATGAGTCACATAACTTTAGAAATGGTGGTAAATTTGCAGAAAATGATGATGATAAAGAAAATAGGTATATAAAACTATTAAATAAGGTCATTAAAAATGGTGTTAAAACTAAGGTCTTAATGCTCTCTGCAACACCTGTAAATAACAAGTTTGCTGATTTAAAAAATCAATTACTTATATCCTATGAAGGTGATAGTAATTTAGCAGATGCAAGCTTAAATACTATTTCCTCTTTTGATGAAGTATTTAGGCAAGCCCAAAAAGCTTATAATGAATGGTCTACTAAAGATCTTAGTGATAGAACACTTGATAATTTATTAAATAATTTAAGTTATGATTTTCTATCTATTTTAGACTCTGTAACTATTGCAAGAAGTAGACGTCAAATAGAACAGTTTTACTCTATAAAAGATATAGGCTCTTTTCCAAAAAAGTTAGATCCTATCTCAAAAAGTCCTAAGATGACAGATAAAAAGGAGAGTATAACTTATAAGGAGATTTCATCTCTTTTAGATTCACTATCTTTAGTTGTCTATACACCATCTAAATTTATCTTAGATAGTAAAAAGCATAATTATATAAAAAACACTAAGAAGAACTTTTCAGGTAAAGAAATGTCAGGTCGTGAACTTGGTATAAAAAGACTTATGAAAATAAATCTTCTAAAACGCCTTGAAAGTTCTATTTATTCTTTTAAAACTACTTTAAATAGAATACATAATCTTATTGAAACTACTATTGCAAAGATTGATGCTTTTGAGAAAAATCAAAATTTAAGTCTTGATATAACATATAACATCTTAGATGAGTGTAGTATAGATGATCAAAATGATGATCTCTTAAATGAAACATTATCTTCAAATATTGCTCTTAAAGATATGGATTATATAGCTTTTAGAGAGGAGCTTTGTGAGGATGAAGAGGTTTTAAATATCTTAATTGAGATGTTTTATGAGATAGATGTAGTATCTGATACTAAACTTAATACACTTTACTCTGATATTAAGCATAAAGTTACTCATGCTATTAATGAAAATAATAAGAAGATTTTAATCTTTACAGCTTTTGCTGATACTGCAAACTATATTTATGATTCTCTTGCTCATAAAATAAAGAGCGAGCTTCATTTAGATGTTGCTTTAGTAACAGGTGATTTAAAAGTTAAAAATACTTTAAATATAAAAAGGAAGATGGATTTTAATCTAGCTTTAACTTTATTTTCACCTATATCAAAATCTAAAGATATACTTTATAAAGATATTGATGAGGAGATTGATATTTTAATTGGTACTGACTGTATATCAGAGGGTCAAAATCTTCAAGATTGTGATTATCTAATCAATTATGATATACATTGGAATCCTGTTAGAATTATTCAACGTTTTGGTCGTATAGATAGAATTGGATCTAAAAATGAAAGGATTCAACTTGTAAACTATTGGCCTGATATTAATCTTGATGAATATATAAAGCTTAAAGATAAAGTTGAAGGTCGTATGACAGCTACTGTACTTACAAGTACAGGTGATGATAATCCTTTAGATAAAAATTCAAATAATGATGTTGAATATAGAATAGCTCAGTTAAAACGCATTCAAAAAGAAAATGTAAGTCTTGAGGATATGACATCTAGTGTCTCTATTATGGATTTAGGTCTTAATGAGTATAGACATGATTTAATTTTATATCATAAAGAAAATACTAATTTAAGTCATAATCCTTTTGGTATGCACGCTTTAGTTAAAGCATTTAATGACTATAAAGAAGGCGTTATCTTTATCTTAAAAAATACTAATGAGAACTTAAAGATAAATAAGAAAAATAGATTGCATCCATTTTATTTGACCTATATAGCAAATGATGGTCAAATTATTATGAATTATATGCAAACTAAAAAAATCTTAGATACATTGCGTGAGCTATGTAAAGGACGAGATAAAGAGGAAATAGAGCTCTGTCAAAGATTTAATGAAGAAACATCTTATGGAGAGAAGATGTCTTTTTACTCAAATTTATTAAATTTAACTATTAGTAATATAATTGATGTAAAAGAGCAAAATGATCTTGATGCCTTTTTAAATGGCAGTGATGATGTTCTCTTTAATAATGAGATAAAGGGTCTTAAGGATTTTCAACTCATACATTTTTTTGTGATAAAGAAATAGGTGTTTTTTATGTATGCACTACCTGTAGCAACAGAAATAAAACAAAAGAAAATTTTAAGCAAAAAATATTTGTATGAGACCTTTGCCTTTGCAAAGGATGAGAAAAGTATATTTGATACATATGTTGAAAAAGTCAGCATTACTCATCTTATTTGTAATAGCACTGTGTCATCTATCTCTAATGGCAACAAAGTTAAGAACTTATATGTTGTAGATATTATTTTAAAAGAGGCTAATTTTAATTCAAAAATAGTTTATATATTATCTAAATATATAGATCAAGCTATGATCTTTGTTCTTATTTATAATGATAAATGTATGTTATCTGCCTATAAAAAGCATGTAATTTTAGGACAGTTGCAAGATAAGGATAAGAGCTTAATACCTTTAATTGGAGACAATTTGGATTTAGTTTATGAAAATATTATTTATCATATAGCTAATCTTAAACCTAGAGAAAATCTATCTTTAGATGAACAATTAGATCTCAAAAATAAAATTTTATCATTAGAGGCAAAGATAATCTCTTTAACTAATAAGAAAAATAAAAGCAAACAAGCAAAAGACAGGTTAAAATTTTTTGAGGAGATTAAAAAGTATGAACAAGAGAGAGATATTTTTGCATCAAAAATAGGATATTAAAAAGGAGAGTTATATGTTTATAAAAACACTTAAAATTTCTAAAGGAAATGAGTGTATTAGAGAAATTAGTTTTCATAAAGGTTTAAATCTTATTGTAGACAATTCTCCTTTAAATGAGGATGACTCTGTAATTTATCATGTTGGTAAAACAACAGTTTTAAAACTTATCTCTTTTTGTTTATGTGGTGATACTTCTTATATTTCTAGTAATATTGGAAATAATAAAGAAGACTCTGACAGATTTAGAAATTATCTTATAAATAATAAGATCTTAATTACTTTAGTTTTAACTGAAGATCTTGATGACATAAATTCAAAAGAAGTAGTTATTGAGAGAAATTTCCAATTAGGAAAAAATGCTCTTATTAAAATAAATGGTAAGAAGATCTTAAAAAGATATTTTGAAAGTGAACTTGCATCAATTATATTTCCAAAATCAGATGTGGCAAATCCATCTTTTATACCTCTTATTACCCATAATTTTAGATATTCAAATCATAATTTACATAGAGCATTAAAAACTTTAAATAGAGAAAATACAGAAGAAGAGTATGACTCTTTATACCTTTATATTCTAAGTATTACTTTTAAAGGTATAGCTAAAAAGCAATCTATTTCAACTCAAATCAATGAAGAGTATATGTATAGATTAAAGCTTCTTAAAGGGCAAAATGTAAAGTCATATGAGATAGCTATAGCAGATATTAATAGAGAGATAAGTAATTTAAATAAAGAGATGGCAGCTTTATCTAATAATGATGTCTTTATGGAGCTTAATAATATTAGATATAAAAAATATAGAAATAATGCTCTTATAGAAAGTTTGAATATACGTAAGGACATTATCCTTGACACACAAAAGGATATGGATAAGCAAAGAGCTAGTATTGATGAAAGGCATATAGAGCAATTATATAGAGAGGCAAAAACATATTTACCTAATATTAGAAAGAATTTTGATGACTTAGCTTTATATCATAATGAAATGATGATAGAGAAAACTAAGTTTGCAACGCAAGAAATACCATCTTTAACTAAGAGAATTGAAAATAAAGAACATAATGCAATTGATCTTAATAAAAAAGAGGGCGAGCTTTTAGATTTTATCAATACACAAAATATGGACAATAGTGTTTTTGATATTTTAGAAAAACTTGATGTTCTATATATGTTTAAGTGTGATTATGAGGTCATCTTAAATAAGATTAAGCAATCTGAGATAAATATTCAAAAATTAGAAAAGACTCTTAATGCTATCAATCAAGAGTTATATTCAGATGAGTTTGAAGAAAGATTAAAAACTCAAATTAATAAGTTTAATGAGTACTTTGTTCAAATCTCAAAAGAGATTTATGATGAGCAATATGTTTTAAACTTTAATAAAGAGATTAATAGAAATACAGATAAAACTGTATATAACTTTAATGTCTTTAATTTAAACTTACGAGCTAATAAAAAGCAAGGTGAATCCTTATGCTTTGACCTTGCCTATATCAAGTTTACTAATGAAGAGAGATTTTCATGTCTACACTTTTTATTAAATGAAAACAAAGACTTATTAGACTATATTCATCTTTTAAAGGTATCTAATTTTATAAATCAAAATAATATACAATTAGTAATACCTCTTTTAAGCAATAAGATAGAAGAGAGTTTATTAGATAAATCAAATATAGTCTTAGAGTTATCTAAAGAAGATAAACTTTTTAAGGCAGACATCTTACAATAAAATAAATGTGGAGTAGAGATATAAATCTATTCCACAAATTATTGTATAATTTTTAAACTTTATATATTTAGTTTATTGAATAAAAGGTTAAGCATAACTGTATCATATAAAAATTAGTGGTATAAAAATATGATATATAATGTGTATTGTGATGAAACTTGTCATCTTAAAAAAGATGATAGTAATGCTATGTTATTGGGAGCTATATGGTGTCCACAAGAAAAGATCAAAGAAATTAATGAACGTATTCGTCAAATAAAAAAAAGAAATAATGTATCTTCTCTTATGGAAATGAAATGGACAAAGGTTAGTCCTAGCAAAATTAACTTATATAAAGATTTGGTTAATTATTTTTTTGATAATGATGATTTACATTTTAGGGGTATTATTATTCCTGATAAAAAAATATTGGATCATAAGAAGTTTCAACAAACACATGAGTTATGGTACTACAAAATTTATTTTGAGATGCTAAAAGTAATTTTCTATCCAAAAGATATCTATGATATATATATTGATATAAAAGATACTCATTCTGGTCGTAGAGCGAAAGAATTACAAAAGGTTTGTTGTAACTCAATGTATGATTTTTCACAAAAAATTATTAGACGTTTACAACCAATAAGATCTGATGAGGTACAAATCATGCAAATAGTAGATATTATTATAGGTGCAATTTGTTATGAAAATAGAGAGTTTCCTAATGAATTTAAAAAGAGTAATGCTAAGCAAGAAATTATTAATTTAATAAAAGAACGTTCAGGGTATACATTAAAAAAGACAACATTATTACGTGAAGAAAAAGTAAATTTATTGATATGGAGTGCTAATTGTATATGATAAAAAAATAATTATAGACTCCTATTGAAAATTATAATTGTGATATACAATTATGTAACAAGTGTGCCCAAATAAAAGTTTGGTATCAACCATATCAAAAAATCTTTAGAGTTCTTGGAGCAAGAATTTTAAGTTAAAACTCAATAGTTTCATTATTTTTGCTTTATTAATAAATTAAATCTGTATTGTACAAATCTCACTAGAGAAGTTACATAAATATAATATTATTTTTAAATTAATTGACAAAATAAAAAATATAGCTACACTTAGTATCAGCTCATCTGCCATGTGTAGAAGGAGTTTCTGGGTACGTTTTGTTTCACAAGGCGTATCCTGCTCATATTTTAAACTTTTCTATTTAGATAACTAAGTTTTGATATAAGATACTTAAAATTATTCCTTATTTATTAATAAGCTGATTACATTAATATTTGTGCCTACATTATTCAACTTTTTTGTCTTGTAAATATCATATAATGTGTTCTCATATAATCTATACTAAAGAATTTACTTAAAAAGTAATACAGTCTATTTTAATATAGTAGGCAAAGTTATGATTATTTACATTAAGTTTATAATCAAATTTAAGTATGTATTACATCTTGTAAAATATAAGAAAATTTTATTTTAATGGAGTTATTTTATGGAAAAGTTAAATTTAGAATCAATACATGGTATTGACCTTAATATAAAGAAGTTAGAAGCAATCTTTCCTGAATGTGTTCAAGATGGTAAAGTAGATTTTGATGGGCTTAAGTCTTTGTTTGACAAAGATTTTACGGGGGGGGGGTAGACGATAAAAATGAACGTTATCAGTTTACTTGGCCTGATAAAAGAAAGACAAGACAATTTGCAAATGAGTCAACATTAAATGTATTAAGACCTTGCAAAGAAGAAAGTATTGATTTTGATACTACAGAAAACCTTTATATTGAAGGTGACAACTTAGAAGTACTAAAGATTTTAAGACAAACTTATTTAAATAAAGTAAAGGTCATATACATAGATCCACCTTATAACACAGGTAATGACTTCATTTATAATGATAATTTTAAAGAAGATACAGAAAATTATGAAAGAAGTAGCCAACAAATAGATGATGTTGGTAATAGATTAATTTCTTTAAAAGAATCAAATGGTAGATATCATACTAATTGGCTTAATATGATATATCCAAGATTATTAGTTGCTAAGGATCTATTAAGTGAAGATGGAGTATTGTTAATATCAATAGATGATAATGAATATAATAATCTTAAGAGTATATGTGATGAAATTTATGGAAGTGTAAACTATAGAAATACTATTCTTGTAAGAAGAAGGGTTAAAACATTAAATCA
>JARHZF010000020.1 GCA_029258325.1 Anaerobiospirillum sp.
TCGTGGCTTCGCTGTGGTTGCTGATGAAGTTCGTGCTCTAGCATCACGTACTACAACATCAACTCAAGAAATTTCTAACATGATTATCAAGATTCAGACTGATACTAATACATCAACTCAATCTATGAATAAGAATGTTGAGAATATGGAAAACTTAGCTGTTAAGTCTTCACAAATTCAAGACTCATTACAACAAATTGTTGAAAATGTATCTTCTGTAAATGAGCAAATTTCACAAATTGCAACAGCTACAGAACAACAAACATCAGCTACTGCTGAAATTTCAACAAGTATGCAACATATTTCTCAATCTTCAGAGTTAGTTGCTCAAGCTGCAAGAGATTCACAATTAAAGGCACAAAATGCTAACAAGTCTCTTGAAGAGTTAATGAGATATCTATCATTCTTTAAACTAAGATCATAGTAATTACTCCATTAAAATTAATGAGATATAGGCATCAAATTAAAGTTTGATGCCTTATTTTTTTTAGATAAATACTGTACTAGGGGCTTTGAGTGATTCTGCTTGACATCAAATTTTGTAATTTCACTAAATTTTAAGAGTTCTTTTTTGGTGCAATTACAAAATATCCCCCTATAATTCTTATTTTAAGTGTTTATTATCAAATTGTGTACTACTGCGATATAAATTTATTTCTCAATATGTCATTAGTAATGATAATCTTTTTAGTTACTTTTTCTTTTAATTTCAATAAAATAAGATAAATATAAGGTTGTTTTTTTATATTTTTTAAGGGTAAAAACTACCTATAGTTTAGTTTTAACTAAGCTACAAACATACTCTATTTTATTTGCTAAGCTTAATAGCCTAACACTATGTTTTTATGATTATTTTTTAAAATAAATCAAATATAGTTAAGGTATCATCTTTATCCTTTAAAATCATAGGTATAGTTGATTTCCTCTCTGTTGTCTTGTCATTTGCAAGATTTTTTATAAGGCAAGCTAGAGCTTCATCAAGATGATCTTTATTATAATCAAAGGCATTTTGGTATGTGATTTTTCTAAATTTTGTGTTTTGGCTTTCTAATTTTTCTCTTTGTTGTGTTACTACTTCATATACTATTTTATTTATATTTATTTTGTTAGATAAATAGCTTTTATTACAAGCATTTATGCTATCTTGTTCCATTGTTGTATCTAAAACATGATGCATTTGTTCACAAGACCATCTTTGTGTCATACTTTTCACAATTTGCTCATTTGTCTTATCACATACAGGTAAATTTGTTATAAAAAACATGGTGTTAGTTTCACATTTTTCTTGACCTAGTAAGTGTCTTTCTGTCTTATATATAACTATACTTGTTATAGTATCACTTATAATTTTAGTATTAGATAAATCAAGCTCTTTTATATCTAATACAAATATCTTTTTTGCATCAACTCGTCCACCTACTTTTGAAACTATATCATCTGATTTAAAATGACATTTTTTAATTAAATCATCTAAATTTTGTGTATCTAAAAGATTATATAATTCTCTATTGCCTGCATTCTTTTTTATAGGCATTAAATAAAAAGCACCATGCTCTACAATACCATCTATAACATCTTTTTGTGTATTTAAAGCATCTGCCATAAATATGCAATCATGTAAATTAAATGGTAGTAGCTTAATAGTCTCTAAAAATGCTTTATGCTCATTTGTTTTTTGATCTTTTATTTCATAAGCAATAACATGTTTATCATCAGCATTTATTAAAGAGATAATATGAGCTCCTTTTATTTTGCGTGATGTAAAGCCTTTTTTATAACTTGCTCTTACTTCATGTCCATCAAACACTATGGTATTTAAGTATTTATCAGCATCCTTTTCACTATATAAAATACTAAAAACATCTCTAAATAAACTTCTAAATTTATCTTTATCTATTAAATTTAAAATACTATAAATTGTGTCTGCACTTATGTTTCTATCTACATTAGGCATATCTGGTATAACAGCACATAAGAATGCCTTATGTCTATTAAAAAATTTAGCTAAAGAGCTGCATGTGCTTGTTCCTTCACACATAACAGCTAATATACATACCAATATTACAGAATGTGCAGGATATAATGTTTTATAAGGATCTCTTGTATCTTCAATATATAAATCATAGTTGATAAGAGATAAAGCATCATATAAAGAAACATGTTCACCATTTTCTAGTTCAAAAGTGCAATTGATGTATTTATCAAATGATAAAAGAAATGAAAATGTTTTATGTTCATCCTTATAAAACTCTGATCCTTCAACATTAAACAGAAGTTTTACTTGATCATCAAAGGCTAAAGAGTCATATTTATCTTTTAATTTAGGGGTGTTATATATAGTTTTTAATGTTTTGCTAGGAACAAAAAATCCATCCCAAAAATTATCAATACTTTTTGTATCTAAAATTGTTGGATTAAATAACATAACTCTCATCTCCTAAAACACAAAAAAACATGAGCTAAATTGTAATATCATGAATACAAAACTTCTATAGTTTATTTTATAATATGGATATAAAAAAAGCCCTAATTATGCATTATAACAGGGCAAAAAATAATATAAAAAATATGGGCGTTTTTTAGTGATTAAAAAAGAGTGATGTCAAGCAGAGTCACTCAAAGCCCCTAATACTGTACTTTAGGCTATATAAAAGTTAAATAATTTGTTTTTTGTGGTAATTTTTTCCTACTAGATATAAATCTAAAATTTTATAAAAATAATGTATTTTCAATATATAAGAATAACAAATAAGAACTTGGCATATTATATTCTTTAAAGTGTTTATATTATTAAAATAATTGGAGAGAAATAAAATGGCACTTTATGTAAATACAAATGTGAGTTCTATTAATGGTCAAAGAAAACTCACAAATGCAACAAACTCATTAAATACAACTTATCAAAGATTATCATCAGGTCTTCGCATTAATAGTGCTAAAGATGATGCTGCAGGTTTACAAATTTCTGATAGATTAACTAGTCAAATCAATGGTTTAAATCAAGGCAACCGTAATAGTAACGACGGAATAGCACTAGCTCAAACTATTGAGGGTGCCATGGAAGAAATGACCAACATGATGCAGAGAATCCGTGTTTTAGCAGTTCAAGCATCAAATGGTACTAACTCACAAAAAGATAGAGATGCTCTACAACAAGAAGTAAAAGAATTTTCTCTTGAAATTACACGTATTGCATGTAGATCAACTTTTGCTGGTGAACAAATCTTAGCTGGTAACGGTGATTTTGGTGCAAAAAATACTGCAAAATCAAAAGGATTAGGATTAATCCAATCAAATGGTACTATTACACTACAAGTTGGATCAAACTCAGGTGATACTTTAGTTCTTACAGGTTTATCTCGTGGCTTTACCTTATCAGCTATAGCAAGAAACGCAGTTAAAATAGGTACAACAAATGGAGCATCAAGAGCTTTAAATGCAACTAAAACAGCAGATGCTAAATCTCCTCGTTATTTTGATGTATCAGTAGTCACCAAGGCTCAAACTGTGTTAGAGCATATTGATAATATGATCTTAGTTATCGATCAACAAAGAGCACACTTAGGTGCTATGCAAAACCGCTTAGAATCAACAATTAGAAACCAAGCTTCTATCTCTGAAAATGAATCAGATGCACGTTCTCGTATACGTGATACAGACTTTGCTGAAGAGACAGCAAATCTAAC
>JARHZF010000075.1 GCA_029258325.1 Anaerobiospirillum sp.
TGCCGCGCTCTGACCAACTGAGCTACGTAGCCACTAAAGATATTTGGATGGCAGGGGTACCTGGATTCGAACCAGGGCGATGACGGGATCAAAACCCGTTGCCTTACCGCTTGGCTATACCCCTAAAGAGTTTTTTTGAGTGTTGCTATCTTGACAACGAGGAGTATTATATATTATTAATTCAATATTTCAAGTAATATCTAAAAAAAAATTAAATTTATTTAATAACATCTTGATTTTAAAAATAATTATATACAAATTGTTTACACCGTACAGTATGTTGTTTAAAACCTAATAAAGTTACAAATAGTATATTTCTATCATTTATATATAGCATGTAAACCTACAATATTTAAAAAGTTTCTTTAAAATAGTGCAAAAACTCTCTAAAAAGATCATTTTAAATTAAAACTTATTCTTAAAAAAAACTTATATTTATATAGTGTTAAAATAGTGACTTCTTATCTTAAAAAGTTGTATCTAAAAGGAGCAAAATCTGTGATACCTCGTGTTGATAATTTAATAAATACATCAAACTTATATTTAGAATATTTAAACACTTTAAAAAATACATCTTTTAAAGGTGATATTGAAAGTTCTTATGAGCAAAGACTCCTTTTATCTACAGATAATTCTGTCTATCAAAGATTGCCTCAAGCTGCTATCTTTCCAAAAGATGAAGAAGATATAGCTTTAGCAATGAAACTTTTAAATGAAGAAAAATTTAAAGATATTCATATTACAGCACGAGGTGGTGGTACTGGTACTAATGGTCAATCTTTAAATAATGGCTTAATTATAGATATCTCACGTTATATGAGAAATATAATAAGTTTTGATAAAGATAAAGGTTTAGTTTTAGTTGAAGCTGGTGTAATAAAAGATGAGCTTAATGAGTATTTAGATAAAGATAATTATTTCTTCTCACCTGAGCTTTCAACATCATCAAGAGCTACTATATCTGGCATGATTTCAAATGATGCAGCAGGTCAAGGCTCTTTAATCTATGGACGTACATCAACTCATGTAAAAGAAGTAACTGTAGTTTTAGTTGATGGTTCTATTGCTACATTTAAAGAAGTTTTATTAAAAGATATAGAAGAGTATACAAGTAAAAATAATTTAGAAGGTGAAATTTATAGACAATGTATAGCTCTTTTAAAAAGAACAAGAAATAGAGTAAAAGAAGTATTTCCAAAGTTAAATCGTTTCATGACAGGATATGATCTCTATCATGCTTATGATGAGGATAAAGAGAGTATAAATTTAGCTCGCCTTATTTGTGGTGCAGAAGGTACTTTAGGTATTGTCACTCGTGCTTTACTTGATTTAACTAAAAAACCAACTTTTAGATCTCTTTTAGTTGTTAAATATGAAAATTTTGATAGTGCTTTACGTCATGCTATACCTTTAATTGAAGGTGGTGCTCTATCTGTTGAAACTGTAGATTCTAAAGTTTTAAATTTAGCTAAAAAAGATCCTATTTGGTATAGCGTACAAGACTATATAAAAGATGTTGAAAATCATGATATTCAAGGTGTAAATATAGTTGAGTTTGCAGGTTATGATAAAGAGCTTGAGACAAATAAATTAACTGCTCTATTTAATACCATAGAAGAAGATGCAAAGACATTTAAAAATGGTATTTTAGGTTCACAAATTGTAGATACTAAAGATGGTATTAATGCAGTTTATGCTATGCGTAAAAAATCTGTAGGTCTTTTAGGTTCTGCAAATAGTAAAGAAAAGCTAGTAGCTTTTTGTGAAGATACAGTAGTACCACCTAAAAATCTTGCAAATTATATAAAAGAATTTAGAGAACTTTTAGATAGTCTTAATGTAACTTATGGTATGTTTGGTCATGTTGATACAGGTCTTATGCATGTAAGACCAGCACTTGATCTTAGATTAAAAGAGCATAAAGAGAAATTTATAACTATTTCAAATAAAGTAGTAGAGCTTGTTAAAAAGTATGACGGTCAAATGTGGGGTGAGCATGGTCGTGGTTATAGATCATGTTTTGGAGAGGTTTTCTTTAAAGATTTATATGAAGAAGCTCGCAAAGTAAAAACTATATTTGATCCAGATAATAGATTAAATAAAGGTAAGATTTGTACTCCACTTAATTCAAAGGATAAATTAGTAGCACTTGATTCTTTAATGCGTGCAGATATTGATAATGAGATAAGTTTAAAAACTCAAGAATCATTTGCACCTGCTTTATCTTGTAATGGTAATGGACAGTGTTTTTCATACTCACAAAGTTCACTTATGTGTCCAAGCTATAGATATACAAGAGATCGTGTAAGATCACCTAAGGGTTACTCAAATCTTATGCGTGAGTATGTTCGCTTATTAGAACAAAGGGGATGTGATCCTGTTTTAGAGGAGAATTTACTAACATCTTTGCAAAGTCCTATAAATTTAATTAAAAGAGCTATTAATAGTTTTAAACATGAAGATGATTTTGCACATACTTATTTAGAGAAGACAAAAACATGTGTATCTTGTAAATCTTGTAAAACTTTATGTCCAGCTCATGTAAATGCAGCTGATTTAAATTCAAGATTTTTATCTTTATATTACACAAGATATTTAAGACCTAGTATGGACTTAATTGCATTAAATGCTGAATTTTTAATTCCAAAGTTAGCTTTATTCCCAAAAATTAGTAATTTCTTTGCTACAAATAAATTAAATAAATATCTTGTAGAAAAGTTATTTTCTTTAGTTGATTTACCTAAGTTTTCAAGTACACCTTTAAAGGCTAAATGTAAAGAGCTTGATATAGAGTATTGCACTTATGAAGAGGCTAAAAAGAAAGATGGCTATGTAATTATAGTTTCAGATGCATTTACAGCATCATATGAAGTAGAAGAGCTTACTACATTTGCAAAACTTATAAAGACCTTTAATTTTAAAGTTTGTATATTAAAGCCTTATATAAATGGTAAAGTACATGTTATACGTGGTGATAGACGTGGCTTTATAAAGCATGCAAAAGCTCAAAATGAGCGTTTATATGAGCTTAATAAGAATAATACTCTTTTAGGTTTTGATCCTGCTTTAACTATTTGTTATAGAGATGAGTATAAGCAAATATTAGGTGCATCTTATAAAGAAAGTAATGTTATGTTATTTGAAGAATGGCTTTTAGCTGTTCAAGATAAAGAGTGTTTTAAAAAGGCACTAGAGCATTTAAATAAAGATAAGTATAAATTAGATGATCCATTTTATTTATTTATGCACTGTACAGAAGATGCTCTTTTACCATCTGCAAAAGGTAGTTTAATTAACATTTTAAATAATACATTACATATACCAACAATACCTTTAAATCTATCTTGTTGTGGTATGGCAGGTATGCATGGTCATATGCGTCATAATCAAGATCAAAGACAAAAAGTTTATGCTAGCTGTTGGGGACCTCAAATTAAAAAGAGAGGGCTTTCAAAATGTATTGTTACAGGATTTTCGTGTAGATCACAAGTTGAGTATATGGAAGGTGCAAAAGCAAATTATTTAGCTAAAGTAATATTAGATGCTTTTACTAAATAAAAGGAGTATTTATGAAAGCTAAAATAATTTTAATTTATTCATTAGGAGCTTTTGCTTTTTTTGTAGTGGCTCCTTGCATTATGATAGTGCTAAGTAAAATTTTTCCTGCACAGTTTTTGCCAAATGTTTCTTATATTCCTATTTTAGGGGCTGTATCTTCTGCCTTTGGTATTATTTTATGCATTTGGTCAAATCACTCTCTTTATGTGCATGGTCACGGATTTGCACCAGTTATTGGTAAGATAAAATTATTAAAAGAAAGTGACACTTTAGTTACAACAGGAGCTTATGGCGTATGCCGTAATCCTATGCACACAGGAATTATCCTATTTTATTTAGGTTTAAGTTGTGCTATTAATTCATTAGCGTCTTTAATAATTCCACTTCTAATGTTCATCTTTGCGTATATTTTTGCTGTATTTATAGATGAACCAAGATTAAGACGTGATTTTGGTGAAGATTTTGAGGTTTATACTCAAAATGTACCTCGTTTTATGCCTAAATTAAGAAAATAAAGAGGTGATTATGGCTTTACTAACAGGAGCTCAAATGGTTATCAAAACCCTTGAAGATTTAGGGGTTGAAACTTTATTTGGTTATCCAGGTGGTGCAGTATTAGATATTTATGATGCTTTATATGAGTCAGATAAGATAAATCACATTCTTGCAAGACATGAGCAAGGTGCAGCTCATATGGCAGATGGTTATGCAAGAGCTACAGGTCGTGTTGGATGTTGTTTAGTGACATCAGGTCCTGGAGCTACTAATACTGTAACTTCAATAGCAACAGCTTATATGGACTCAATTCCTATGGTTGTTATTACAGGTCAAGTTCATGCACCTTTAATTGGTTCTGATGCTTTCCAAGAGGTTGATACTGTAGGTATTACTCGTCCTGTAGTAAAGCATTCTTATCTTTGTCAAAGTGCCCTTGATATTCCAAAATATATAAGACAAGCTTTTTATTTAGCAAGAACAGGAAGACCAGGTCCTGTTGTTGTAGATATTCCAAAAAATTGCACAAATCCTAGTGTTAAATTTGAATATGTAGAAGGTAATGAGGTAAGTCTTCGTTCTTATAAACCTAGAAATCAAGGTCATAAAGGACAAATAAAAAGAGCTGTTTCACTTTTAACTCAAGCTAAAAGACCTGTTTTATTTATAGGTGGTGGTGTTATAACAGCAAATGCTAAAGATAAGATTAGAGATTTAGCACATAAGTTTAATTTACCTGTAACATCTACCTTAATGGGTCTTGGTGCATATCCAGCAAATGATAAACAATTTTTAGGTATGCTTGGTATGCATGGCACTAAAGAAGCTAATGAGGCTATGGATAAGTCTGATTTGATCTTAGCTTTTGGTGTCAGATTTGATGATAGAGTTACAAATGATGTAACTAAATTCTGTCCTGCAGCTAAGATTGTACATATAGATGTAGATCCAACTTCAATTTCTAAAAATATTGAAGCTCATATACCAATTTTTGGCGATATAAATACTGTTTTATGCCAATTTAATGATGTAATTGAAGAGACTAAAGCTCATATTGATGATGTAGAAATATCTTATTGGTGGGAGCAAATTGAATCTTGGCGAAAGGCAAATTGTCTTGCTTATGACAAAGATGGTGATGTTATAAAACCTCAAGAGTTAATTGAGGCTATTTATAAACATACAAATGGTAAAGCTATAATTGCAACTGATGTAGGTCAACATCAAATGTTTACAGCTTTATATTATAAATTTGATGAACCTCGTCATCTTTTAACCTCAGGTGGTCTTGGTACTATGGGTTATGGTTTCCCTGCAGCTATTGGTGCAAAGATAGCAAAACCTGATGCAGAGGTGTGCTTAATTACAGGTGATGGTTCTTTCCAAATGAATATACAAGAGCTATCTACATGCCTTCAATATAATATACCTATAAAAATTTTCATTGTTGATAATCATACATTAGGTATGGTACGTCAATGGCAAAATATGTTTTATAAAAAACATTACAGTCAAACTACTTTAAATTCAAATCCAGATTTTATAGCTTTAGCTAAAGCATATGGACATACTGGTATTTTTGTAGAAAGAAGAGAAGATCTAGATAATGCAATTAAAGATGCTTTATCTATGAAAGATAAACTTGTAGTTGTAGATGTTGTATGTGATACAGACGCTAAAGTATTACCTATGCAACAAAAGAGTGGTTGTATGTCTGATATGTTTCTTTCAATGGAGTAGTTTATGCGACATATAGTATCAATTTTAACTGAGAATGAGACAGGTGCTTTATCTAGAATTGTAGGTCTATTTTCTCAACGTGGCTACAATATTGAAAGTATTACAGCTGCACCTACTGAAGATAATACAATAACAAGAATTACTATCTTAACTCATGGGGGTGATGAGCATATAGAGCAAATTACCAAACAATTACATAAGCTTATTAATGTAATTAAAGTATCACCTTTTAAAGAGTATAAAGATGTAGTTGAGCGTGAAATCTTATTTATAAAGGTGCAAGCTAAAGATAGAGATATACGTGATGAGATTAAGTCTTTATCTGAAATCTTTAGAGCTAAGATTGTTGATGTAACGCCTAATCAATTTACTATTGAGTATGTTAATACCTCTGTAGAAGTTGATAGATTTTTAGATATCATAAAACAAACAACAGAAATTTTAGAGACAGTAAGATCTGGTGTTTGTGGTATTGAAAGAGGTGATAACTATTTAACTAAAGGTTTGTAGATATAAAAATAAAGTGCTTTTAAAAGCATCTTAAAAGCACTTATTCTTAAGAAAAACTCATCTAAATACAAAAATAGAAAAAGGGCATAGTTTTAAACTATACCCTTTTAAGAAACTTAAAATGTCAAATTAAAAATTTTAACCAATTAATGATAATGCCATTTGTGGTCTCATATTAGCTTGCATTAACATTGATGAAGCAGCTTGTTGAATAATGTTTTGTTGAGTTAAGTTTGCACTTTCATCAGCAAAATCAGCATCACGAATACGAGAACGTGCATCAGCTGTATTCATAGCAACATTTGATTGATTACGTATAGTTGATTCCATACGATTTTGCATAGCACCTAATTGACCACGTTGAGCGTCAATAACTGCAATAACCTTGTCAATTTCATTAATTGCTGTTTGAGCAGAAGATGCTGCTGATAAAGTAAATGCACCTTTACTTCTTACAACTTTTTTCTCAACACCTGCTTCTGACATTAAACCTGATAAAGTAAAACCTTTTGAG
>JARHZF010000038.1 GCA_029258325.1 Anaerobiospirillum sp.
CTTATTTTTTAAGTGAGGTTTTTATGAATAAAATAAAAGTCTTAGCTGTAGAAGATCATGCTCTTTTAGCTTTTAATGATAATAGTTTACAAATCTTAAAAGACTTTAATACTCCTTTATCTTTTGAACAATATACATGGTCTTTATATATTGAAAAATTAAATGATTCTTTATATAAGGATGGAGATTATGATATTGTTATGATTCCAGGTCATTTATTTTTAAAAGATTTGGTTTTAAAAAAACTACTGCATAAGATTTATAATGTAAACAATAATTTTCATAAAGCTCTTTTTTATGATATGCAGGTAGATAAAGAGTTTTATGCTATACCCTCTTTTTATGATGGACATATTATTGTATATAGAAAAGGATTTGATGAAGAATTAGATAATAACACTTCACATGTAATCTCATGTGATAAATTTATAGAAATAGCAAAACGTTCTTTTTTTAAAAAATTCTCACTTAAAGCTCATAAATCTGAAATTTTTACAGATGCCCTTCCTTTTTTAAGATTTTTTGATAGTAACTTAAAATTAATTGATATTTATGATGATAAAGGTAATGTTAATGATTTACTAATCTTTGAAGATAATCTTAATAAATATTGTAGCTTAAAAGATAGTGCTATCGCTAATACAGAACATTTTGGTAATAAAGAGGTAGCAAAGTCTTTTATTTGTGGTGATACAAATTTAATGATTACATGGAGTGGTCAATTAGGTTTAATAAATAGAGAACTACCATTTAACACAAAAGATTATGGTTTTAAAACTTTGGATACAGCCTGGTCTGTTGCTTGGTGTTTTGCTATTTTAGAAAAATCTAAAAATAAAGAAAAAGCTGAAGAATTTCTATCTTATTTACAAGATAGAAATATAGATAAAAAATGCTTTACATATTCTGGCACTACTTTGTTTCAAGATAATGATATTAATTATGCATGGAAAGATGCTAATAATACATTACTTAATACTTATAAACCTCTTGCCTTTAATATACATAGTGCAAGTATAAATGGTCTTTTATATGAGTATATCTATAAAGCTTATACAAAAGAACTTAGTGTACATGAGGCACTTAAAGAGGCTAATCTTCAAATACATAAATTAATGAGGTAATAGTTATGAAAAAAAATTTATTGTATTTATTATTACCATTATCTTTTTTAGCTAATGCTGAAGATAATATTAATAAAAAGTTAAATGTTGATTTGTTTTTATATTCAGCTAATGATGACTTTATAAAAGAATTAGCTTTTTATTTTAAAGACAAATCCATAACTGAAGGTTTTAAAATAAAAACTAATTATTCAAACTTAGATATACTACGTGAGCAATTAAGTGTAAAAACAGCCCTCTCTAAAAATGTAGATGGAATTATTGTAAATGCAGTTGATCCTGTTAATGTTGCTCCTTTAATAGATAATGCAAGAACAAAAGATAAACCTATTATCTTTATAAATAGAAAGCCTCTTGATAAAGATTTATTGTCTTATGATAAAGCTTATTATGTAGGCACTGATAGTTTTAATGCAGGTGTATTACAAGCTGAAATTGTAAATTCCTATTACAATAAACATAAAGAAATTGATAAAAATAAAGATGGAGTTATAAACTATCTTTTAATACAAGGAGAAAAAGATCATCAAGATACAATTAATAGAACAAAAGGTTTAATAAAAGCTTTTGAATCTATGGATGTTAAGTATAAAAATATTGATACAATTATTGCTAATTGGAGCTTAGATGAATCTTATCAAAAGCTATCAAACTATATAAGTAATCCTCAAAACTTAGATAAAATAGAATTTATCATATCAAATAATGATTCTATGGCAGAAGGTGCGATAAAAGCCCTATCTAATATTAAAAATCATTCCTTTAAACATGATATTCCTGTAATAGGTGTTGATGGAACAACTATGGGAAATTATCTTGTAAGTAATGGTCAAATGATAGCAACAGTAAAAAATAATTCTCTTATGCAAGCTGTTATTGCTTTAAAAATTATCAAAATAATAAATGATAAAGAAGAGGTAACAAAAGATAAATTAAACTTTGAAATTTCAAATAATAGTGTTTTAATACCTTATTCAAAAATTGTAGGTTTTTAATTTAAAAAGTAAACTTAAACAATATCATATTTTACATAAATATGATATTGTTATACTTTAATTTAATTAAATTATAAGGAAAGTTATATGAATAATGATAATTCAATGATACATAATGTCCCATTATATATGATTGTTTATCATGAACTAAAAGAAAATATCAAAAGAGGACAGTATGTAATTGGAGAAAAATTACCGACAGAACCTCAACTTGCTGAACACTTTAAAGTCAGTGCTATTACTATTAGACGTGCTATTCAAGAATTATGTGATGAGGGTTTTTTAAAAAAAGTACAAGGTAAAGGTACTTTTGTGGAATATCAAAAACTACAAAGACAAATTGATAGAAAGTTTCAGGTTTTAGGTTTTACTACAACTTGTAAAGAAAATGGTGTAAAACCACGCTCTGAAACAATAAATGTAAATTTACTTCTACCTCCATCTAATATAGCTAAATATCTAAATATAGATAATAAACAGAAAACTGTTTACTTAGAAAGAATATGTTATGCAGATGATATACCTATTATGCTTGAAAAAGCTTGGTTTCAACCGCAATATACATTTTTATTAGATGAAGATTTAGTTGATAATTCATTGATAAAAACTTTAAATAAACATAATATTGTTGTAACACGCTCATCAAAAACAGTAATAGAAGTTACAAGAGCTAATGCTATGATAGATCGCTGTTTAAAACTTGGAAAATCTGAACCTCTTTTTTTAATAACTACAGTATTAAATGATGCTAATGATAATGCTATTTATGTAAGTATTGAATATATTGCAGGTAGTAGATATAGATTAAATATCTAAACTGTTATAAGTTGAAAACCAAAATTGGTACATTTACTATAAACTTTTACAATATAGGAGTTTTTATCAATGATAAATAAATTTTTTTGTTTATTAGATATCATTAAGTTTCATAATGATAGTGAAATATCAGAGAAATATGTAAAATATTTATGTGGCTTAAATAAACATCAATATCGTCATCAAGAAATAAATGATATATCTATACTTATTCAATGTATAAGAGAAGTATATTGTAATGATAAATTCAATATTTATAAATCTCAACATTCAAAAATAAATGACAAGTCTGAATATATTAGAAATTGTAAAAAATACTATCTTACTAAATTAAATAATTTTATTTACTCTTATAAAATTGATAGGCTTAATAAAGAATTTGATTTACTAAAATTTTCATCAAAAAAATGTTTAAATATTGAACTAAAAAGTGATGAAATAAATGAGGAAAAAATGATTAAACAGTTAACTCAAAATAATTATTTTTTAAAGATGTGTAAAAAAGAGCTTCATTTATTTTTATTTGTTTCTTCTACCAAAAAACTTTATACTTTTAAGGATAATACTATCAAAAATTCATCCTTTGATGAGTTAGTTTATGTTTTAGAGTTAATGGAAAAAGATGATTTTATTGATCTTGATAAAATATTTTCTATAGATAATATTCTAATTTCACCAATAAACACACCTGAACGATTTATTGAAAACAATTACTTACTTACAGAAAATCAAGAGAATATAAAAAATCAGATTATTGAACAAATAAATAAAAGAGATCAAAGTCAATTTTTTGGTTTAACAGGAGGACCAGGAACAGGTAAAACTTTACTTATTTATGATATTGCTAAAAAATTAGCAAAAACAATGAAAATACTTTTAGTTCATTGTGGAATACTAT
>JARHZF010000175.1 GCA_029258325.1 Anaerobiospirillum sp.
TCTAAATAGGACTCCATGAGGTAGTACAATAGTCATAATACCATTTGGTTTTAGATGGTATAGTTCATGAAGTAAAAAAGCATAATCAGCTTTAGTTTTAGGGGCAATACCATATTTATATCTTGGATCTGTTTCTTTATTACTAGAATCCCAATGACTTGAGTAAGGTGGATTGCTTACAACAGCATCAACATATAATGGTTTTGTTATTTTTGAGGATTTATCATCTTTTTGCTTTTCTATCTCAATTAAAGGCCAATCATCTTCAAGAGTATCAGCACATCTTGTCTCTATATTTTGAGGATTTATGCCTCGCATAATAAGATTCATTCTTGTAAGGTTATAGGTTTTATCTTTTAGCTCTTGAGCATAATATTTAATATTATCTTTTGAATTTGTATATTGAGCAATACTATTACCTATATTAATAAGAAGAGAGCCAGAACCACTAGTAGGATCGTAAATCTCTATATTTTTTTCATTTTGTAAATGATAAGAGATAATATCAGACATTAATTTAGAGATTTCAAATGGTGTATAAAACTCACCTGCTTTTTTACCAGCGTTTGCAGCAAAATTACTTATTAAATATTCATAGATAAAACCTAAAACATCATAATCTTGTTTGCCATCTGATGGTATATCTTTAATTAATTGTATTAGATCAACTATAGCTTTTGTTTGTTCTCCTGAATTTTTACCAAGATCGCTAAGACCTATCTCTAAAGTTTGGAAAATATTTTCAAATAGTTTTATTTGATCTTTATTAATAAAACGATTAAATGCAGATAAAGCCTCTCTAACATTACTTACAGAGAAATCTTTTTGCATACTAAGCCATGTTGAAAAAAGATTTTTATAAGAAATAAAATAACCTAAATTATCTTGACAATATTTTACTGTGTCAGAATCTTCCTCAACTAAAATTGTTATTAAATCTTCATCTGTATAACCATCTTTCTTTAAAAAAGATATTTCTCTATCTGATAAAAATTTATAGAAGATAAAACCTAAAATATAATCCTTATAATCATTAGCCTCAATTTTGGAGCGCATTTTATTTGCACTATTCCATATTCTTTTTGCAAGCTCTTGCTTATTCATATAATTAATCCTTAATAAGTGATAAATTAACTAAAGATTATAGCAAAATTACAAAAATTAAAAGTTTTATCTACATAATACATATACAAAAATAAAAAAAGAGAGGGCTACTTTAAAAATCCCTCTCTTTTATTATGCAAAATAATCCAAAATATTTAACAACTATTTTTTCTTATCATTTTTATTATCACTAAATATATACTTGCTATGTGAATTATACTCATTGTTTAAAGATACAGCATCTTTATTAAAGAAACTGTTTTTATCTGAAAACTTAGAGTCTAAATCTAAAGATACATGAGCAGATGAATCTGGTGATGTAAGCTTATCTAACATTTCATCATCAAGATCGTCTATATTTACATTATCTGTAGATGGTAAGTGTGGCTCTTGAATAAACTCAAATTGTGTCTCTAATTTATTTTTATTTAAATCTTTAAACACTACATTTTCAAGAGTCTTATCAACTATGTTTTGATTATTATTTTGGGTTAAAAAGGTATCTGACTTTATAATATTTTCATCAGTATCTTCACTTATACTAAAGCTAATATCACTATCTACAGCTCCATCTGCCTTCTTTGCTTTTTCATCAAAATCTATAGTTGGAATACTATCTTTATCAAAATAAGTTACATTTTCCTCTTGAATTAAGGTAACTGTACTTTGCTTATCCTTTAAATTAACTTTATCTAAAACAAGCTCTACATCATTTAAAGAACGTTTTGGAATAATATAGTTGCTAGGAACTTCAGTTACAGCCTCAATAAAATCCTCAATTTTATTTTCTATAAATTTATTGTAGGGATTTTGAATATTTAAAGTCTTTTTATTAGTATCATCTTCTTTCTCTAAAGATGTATCGTCTAAGACCTCCTTAGTCTCTACTTCTTTATTTTCAGCTAAGATATTACTATCTACATTATCATCTTTTATATCTTGCTCTTTATTTGCAAGATTAGATACATCTTCAGTACTATCTAAAGACTTTAGATCATCTTCTTTTTTATTTTCTTCTATATTTAAAGTAAGGTCAGCATTTACATCTACATCATCTGTAGCTTTATCTTCTTCTTTGACCTCTTCCTCTTTTACTTTTTCATCTTCTATAAAAGAAATATCATTTGATGTATCTTTATTTAAATTAAGATCATTATCCTTTATATTTTCATCTACAACTTGAGCATCATTACTTTCATCAAAAGATAAAGTCTTATCCTCATCAAGCATGCCCTCTACACAATTTTTAACAATTTCAGATGATTTTTCTATATTATCTTTTTGTATAGAATCACTTACATCATTAGCAGGTGTTAATAATTCTAAATCATCCTCAATATAGTCACGAACATCTGTAGTTGTCTCTACTTCCTCATTTTCAAGAGTAAAGTTATCATCATTACTTAAAGTAAAACTATCCTTATCCTCTTCATTTTCTGTAGATGAAAGATCTTTATTTAAGTTATCTTCAACTTTATCTTCTAAAGAATTACTTATATCTTCATCTTTATTTATATTAGCCTTAGCTAAATCTTTTACTCTATTATTAATAGCATCATCTAAAACTATGTTTTCAACACTATCTTCAAAAGAGCTATCCTCTTTTGCAAAAGAATTATCCTCATCAAAAGAGCTTTCATCTTTTGAGAAAGACTCATCATCTTTTGACATATGAGGGAAGGATTTAGCATGCTCTATATCAACATCATTATTATCTAATTGTTCACTTAAAGCTGCATCATTTACAGTATTATTTAAAGCATCTTGCTCTATTTCACTATCAATAGCAGCATGTATATCGTCATCTTCATTATCGAGCTCTTCAATATCTTTTAGCTCTTTTGTCTGTAATTCTTCCTCTATACTATTTTGCACTTTGTTTTTTTTAAAGGATTCTATTTCATCAACAAAGTCCTTTGGCTTTTTGCTTTGATTAAAAGTAGTATCTTCACAATCAAAATCTGATGATGATATGATATTTTCTTCAAATTTAAGTCTAAAGCCATTAAAGTTAATAGCACGAGATATATTAAAGATATCTGCAAAGGTAACTAAACCTAGCTCAATACCTACCTTTATACCAAAACTCATACTTATAGCACGGCAAAATGCTAAAAGACGCATGGATTGTTCTAAATTTAAATCATCTGTTGTTGTGTAATTATCAGCTTTTTCAAATTCAGCAAGGAAAGATGCACCTATGCTTGATTTTCTTCTATCCTTTCTATAAAGATGGCATTCACAAATACGAGGTAATTGACCTTTATAAAGAGATAAACTATGGTCTTTATAGTCTTTTTCTTTAAACTTATAGCCATCAGATAAACCTGAATCATTTAATAATTTAGTAAAACCATGTACAGTTAAAACAGTCTGAAATCTATAGTCATCATCAATAACAACTTTAATTGCATCAGTAAATGGATTTAAATTTAAACTAATACAATCTTCAATAAATGTAACTATGCTCTTTTTATCTATTTTTGCAAGAAAAATACCTTCAGTAAATTTTGCAAAGGTATATCTTTTAAGTACTTGACTTAAAAGATTGTCATAAATAGACAATAAAGGAGCTTTTAAAGAAAAATGTTCTTTTAATGCAAGTACAGCTAAAGCTAGCTTTTCATCTAAAGGTAATTTACCTGTTCTTATCACATCATCATGTTGATGCTCAATTATATATAAAGCACTTTCCTTATCTATATTTTTATTTAGCAAATTTGCAAGTAGAACAGCTTCATCATCTTTTGCATTTGTATTTACATTAAACTCAAAATTATCCATTTTTTTGCCTACTCCACTTTTCTTTTAAAGTTAGTTCATTGTATATTAAGTTTTTAAGAGTAGGCAAGATTTTTTATAATAAATCTACATGCGAACAAGCCACTTGTCATTTACATTATAGACACTGACTTTAAAAGCTTTTTCCACATGATTTTTAAACTCTACTCTTATAGTTACAGCTAATGTTTCATAGCCATCACTCTTATGTCCCTCAAGAGCACGTAAGGCTGTAATAGTTTTTATACCACCATTTGCATCAGCCTCTTCTTTTTGTTTTTGAATAACTTTAATTAAAGTTACTCTATAATCTTTATAGTCATCAAAGGTTGTATCACCAGGGAAGTATATGTCAGTTAAAGCTCTTTCCATATCACCTTCATATATACTCTTATAACAATCAACAGCTACCCTACTTGCCTCTTTTTCTGCATTAGAACAAGATATAGTAAATAAAGAGAATATAAAGATAAATGTTATAGCTAAAATCTTCTTAAGCATATAAACCTCCCACATTTGTAGTATATTTTTTTATATATTACAAATATAGTATATAAGTTATACTTTGCAAAACTAAGATATAAAATTTTTTTTAATTTTAAATACTTATCTCTTAAAAAGAGCTTATATATGCAATTTGTTACATATAATTTTAAGCTACAAAAGTCATATAAACTTCAAACTCACGAGCTTCCTCATTAAAGGTTTCATGTTTTACAACAAAACCCTCTTTTTTATAAAAAGCTATAGCCTTAGTGTTTTTTGAAAAAACATTTAAATATAAGACATGCTCATAGTTTTTGACATAACTTAAAAGCTTATGCCCAATACCCTTTTTCTGTTGCTCATTATCTACAAAAAGACCTACTATATAATTGTGCATAAGATGTATATACCCATAGATAACATTATTTTTTTCATATACAAAAATACGACAATTATCACTATCTAAACTCATTTCATATACAGGCAAATAGTGCATCAAATAGCTTGGCTCTATAAAAGTATGTATTTTTTCAGTACAACTAGTCCAAAGTTCTAAAAGTCTTTTTTTATCTTTTCTCTCATAACGTCTAATCATAACAATACCACCCTAATCTTATATTTAACTTCTTCTTTTATAACATAAAAAAAGCTCCTTTTCTAACTTTATCTAAAAAAGGAGCTTTTATTTTTAAAAATAAAATAGTTTATGTGAGTTTTACTTTGTTTCTACAAAGATTAAACTATGTTGTTTTAAATAACATAATAACTACTTAACTATATCTTTTCTTAAACTCTTTTAAGTCTTTAAGATTTTCTTTATTATTTATAACTACATAATCATAAGGAGTATCTTGTGCCTTTGAATTAGCATGATCAAAACCAACTTTATTATTTAATAACTTAGTATGATTTACCATTAAATAATCAGGTATATAATTAAAGATTATCTTACTATCTTCAAGTAAATAAGTAATACGCTCTATAATCTCATAAGCAATAGATATAGCTTCATCCTTATCTTTTACAGAAAATAAAGCATCTACTACTGTAAATAAGAAAGTATTAATACTACCTTGTATGGTTATACCATAAAATCTTTGCTCTGAATAAGCAAAGACAGAGAGATCTTGAGCTATATCTTGTAAATTAGCAACAAAATCTATTCTATTATCAAATCTTAAAGAAAGCTTTGCTATAATAAAGTCTACAATCTTATTGTAAGTGTCTTTATTTATAATGACATCTATATCATCTTTTGTAAAAGGCACTTCATAGGTAAGCTTGGTATCAAAAATCTCATTTATATAATCTTTATTTAAATTATCTTGACTATCAAGACCTAAATCATAAGAGTGACATGGTGTAGCTACATCTATCTTTGCACCATCAGAACAATTTCTTATTGTATAAGTACGTTCAGGATAGGATACTTTATATAAATTTACTATAGAGTTAATCATATTTATAGATAATTTATAAATATCATTTGATGAGACAAAACCATCAAAATTACCATCTATAACAGCATTTAATTGATAGTTTATACCATTACTTGTAAGGCCTAATGAATTATAAAGTGAAGATGATGATGAGTGTAATTTCTCTTTTGATTTAGTACCACAATCAATACCAAATAAATTAAGATTAGTAAAACCAAACTCAAGCATTGCAGATATAGCAAGATTTGAGACAAGAGGATTTGTAAGTCTTACCTTTTTATATAATTTCATATAAGGATATTTATCATAAAAATCCTCAAATGCCCAAGCAAAAGGTTCATCTATCTTTGAAAATATGGCTGTGCGTTTAAATAATTTGGTAACATCAGGATGTACTACATCTGTTGATACTAATAAAATATCATCTAAAAAATCACCTTTATTTACTGAATTTAAGATATCAGCCATTTGTCTTACACGCTCTGTTGAGGCAAAGATATCTGGCTTAATACCATTTTGATATAAGGTGTCAATAGAAGTACCACAAGCTACAATTAAGGCTTTATCTTGATTTTTACGTAAAAAATCTAAATCATGATCAAGTGATGGACCATTACCTATAATAAATACAGGTATATCTTGTATATCCTTTGGTACATTGTATTTATCAAAAGCAAGACGCTTTTTATCTAAAAGCACATGAATTGAGTGTGATGTAGCAAAAATATGATCATCTATAAAACCTAAAGCCATATTAATAGATGAAAAACCTTTTTGTATGACATTTACATATTCACGTATGCCTTTACTCTCATAGTGTGTATATAAAGCACATGCTCCACCTAAAAATCTACCATGATTTTTAAAATAAAAATCAATATCACTTATAAGTTTATCAGTGCTACCACCTATAACAAAGTTTAAATAAATCTTGTTTTCAAGCACATACTCAAGTAAGGATGCCCAATCAAAAGTATGTAAAGATGCAAAAAATACATCCTCATCAGGCTCCATAATAAAGATATTTCTAATATCTTTATTTTTATAAAGTAAAGGAAAACTGTAACCTAAACCTACACCTATATGAAAAAGCATAGGTATAGTCTCAATATCTTTTATTTTTGATTTTTCTTTTATCTTTACTTTATTATCTAAAATATCTTTAACTTCATTTAAATATCTATAGTGAATTTGACCAAAATAATCTTTTTGATGATCATAACGTGTAACCTCAAGAGAGGTTTCATTTAAGAAAGTATCTATATCTTTAGCTACTTTGTCTTGTACATTAGATACACCATAAATAAAAGAACCATCTGCAAATTGCACATCTAAGCTCTTATCATCTGTTATGATTATAGATAAATCTCTTTTAGTCTCATAATCTTGAAATTGCTCATACACATAAGGAATAAGGCTTTTAAAGCTTTGCATATTTCTAGCAAAAGTATTTGATAATTGTTCATTTAAATAATTATCAATATCTTCATTTACATTTATTTCAACTACATTAAAAGACATAAACACCTCAAAAGCTTTATTTTAAATATGATTTTGCAATTATAACCTAAACACAAAGATATTTAAAAAAAACATATACATATGTAGTTCATGTAAGATGTATATTGTTTTTTACATAAGAAAAAACTATTTTGTTTTAAGTCACAAAAAGTATAAAAACCATATAAATTACTTATCTAATCTTGAATTTTATATAAAGTCTCTTTAGGTAAAGAAAGTAAATCAAGTTTATTTGCATCAATTAGTTTCTTTTGCTCATGCACAAAAGGTGTTATATCTGTAATCTTTTTTATGTATTTAGTATTAAAGTCTACTAAAACATCACCTCTTATACCTAATTGTAAACTTCTATCTTTTTTAGATGGATTACCATAGATATCTCGCTCTGGATCCCATTGCACACGAACACAAGATTCTTTTAATGCTTTTTGCCATTCTTCTTTAGAACTATAAAGATTTAAATCAAAAGTTGATTTAACAGCCATTTTTACCATAGTATCAAAGGCATGCCTATCCATATCAATAGCTAATATTCTAGTTTGATTTTCTTTGCTTGCATAACCTGATCTATACATCATCCATAAAAAGGATGGTTTTATCCATGTCATTCTAGTCATACTAAAAGATGAACCAAATCTATTAAGTTTTATAGCCTCATTTGCTATAACATTATTATATGCTTGATATACACGAATTGTTTCATCATCATATATAGCTCTAATTTCTTTTGTTGCTTCTTGTTTCATTTAGATAACCTTTTAAAATATCATTTTAATTGTATTTTTGAATCTTAGATAAAGACACTTACTTTTATCAAATATTAAAGTCTTTAAAATAAAGTGTAAAAGTTTATATTAAATGTATCAATTTTGATATCAAACTTGTACAAGTTTAATTTAAATGAACTTTTTACAGAAATTATAGCAAAACATATTAGAAACTTAATATTAGATCTTTTTTACAAAAATATGCTTAATGTGTTGTTGAGTAGCAAGATCTAGAAATACAAAAAAGATCAAAAAGTGAGTATGATTAAAAAAATTGTTGCTCACCACATTTTACTATGTGAAATCTATACAGCCTTAAGGTTCTACATAGAACAATTAAATAGACTTTAAAAAATAATATCTTGATATTTTAATTTTTTTAACTAAAATATAAGTATAAACTTTCTCGTGTTGACATAAGTGACGGTTTATCATACAGATGTAGAAGCTCTGTCATTGAATATGACTTGTACTTGTATGGGGGTGTAACCTCTACATTAGGCTTTATATTATTATATGTTTCTTGTAGCCAATGTAAGTACAAAAGTTTCATACATGCCATACTTTAATCTACAAGAGTTATGATGTACG
>JARHZF010000136.1 GCA_029258325.1 Anaerobiospirillum sp.
GTTGCTGTTTATATAGTTAGTTTTTTATTATTGATATTTGAAGAGAGTACACGTGCCATAATAAGTGCTCCATAGTCCTTAATAGCAAGGGTAGGACCTTGGTAAAGTTCAAGGCAGTAGATATTATCACAAACCTTATTTAAAGGTGCTTTAAAATTAAAAGCTGACTTTATAATAGAGTCTAAATCCTCTATTTCATCGCCTATAATATGTCTTAATATTTTTTGAGAACGAGATACTAAATCTAAATCTAATAAAGCATCAATTTCATCTTCACTAAATTTATTAATCTTATCTACAAAAAATAAACCTTGATCGCGTCCTATACCATAAATAACAGCCTCTTTAAAGGACACACTTTCACTTTTATCTTTTAAGTTATATAAAATCATAAAAAATTAACCTATACTTACTTCACAACCTAATGTATCAATCTTGCAGATATGACAAAAACCATCTTCATTACAAATAAAGTTTTTTTCTAAATATTCTTTAAAAGATAAAGCCTTATCCATATCTTTATAGATAGCAAAGATTGAAGAACCAGAACCTGATATACCCATAGCTTTAGCACCATTACTTAAAGCAAATGCTTTAGCCTCTTTATAACCTGTAATTAAGCCCTCTCTATAAGGCTCTGCTATAACATCATTAAATGTTTCAAAAGAGAGCTCTTCATCTTTTGTATAAAGAGCATGTATAAAGGTAGCTAAATTTCTACCATAAGTTATAGTTACATCTCTTGTATATTCTTTAGGTAAGATTTCACGTGCTTTTGATGTTGATACTTTTATACCAGGGAAACAAGATACAAAAATCCAATCCTCAAAAGTTGGTAAAGAGCGTGATACAGATTTTTTATCATTAGTTATTAACTGCAGTCCACCATAAAAACAAGGAGCTACATTATCATAATGTATAGAGTTTGAAATCTTACCCTCAAGTATACCCATAAGTTTTAGCTCTTCATCTTTTGTTAGTATATTGTCACAAAGTGCATTTAAAGCACAAATAGATGCAACAACTGAAGATGCTGATGAGCCAAGACCTGAGCATACAGGTAGATTTTTTGATAAAGTCATAGCTATAGGACGTAAGTTATAACCCTTTTTCTCTACTTCGTCTTTAAAAAGTAAATAAGCATCATAAACTATATTCTTTTTAGGATTACTAGGAAGCTTTGAGACAAATTTACCCTCTTGTTTTATATAGATGTCACTAAGACTATCATCAAAGCATACCTCAACAATATCTCCTAGGATAATATTTTTATCTAAAGGAGATAAGCATGCCCCAATTAAATCAAAACCTACAGTTAAATTTGCAGCTGATGCTTTAGCATAAGCTCTTACTTTCTTAGTCATTTATGATTCTCTTACTAAACTTTGAACACGTAAAATATCAGCAAGAACACCTGCTGCTGTTACAGCTGTACCTGCACCATAACCTCTAATTACAAGAGGAATTGGATTGTAGTATTCTGACTTAAAGGCAAGAGCATTTTCACCATTTTTAACCTTATATAATGGATCGCTTTCATCACACTCTTGTACCTTACATATACATTGACCATCTTTTATAGTAGCAACATAACGGAGTACTTTATTTTGTTCTTTTGCTTTATTTGCTTTTTCCATAAAGATAGCATCAGCTTCTTTTAGATTTGCAAAAAGTTCATCTACTGTATTTGCATTTAAGTATTTAGCATCTACAGGAGGTTCTACTTTTATATCCTCTAAAGATAAATTCATACCACATTCACGAGCTAAAATTAAAAGCTTACGAGCTACATCCATGCCATCTAAATCATCACGAGGATTTGGTTCTGTATAGCCTTTTTGATAAGCATCATAAGTAGCCTCTGGTAAGGACATACCCTCATCTACACGACCAAAGATATATGATAGTGTACCTGACATAATGCCACCAAAATCAATAAGTCTATCGCCTGCAGCTAGAAGATTTTGTAATGTATTAATAACAGGAAGACCTGCACCTACATTAGCTTCATATAAGAATTTTCTATTAGTAATACGAGCAACTTCACGTAAACGTTTATAGTATTCATATGATGAGGTATTAGCCTTTTTATTAGGTGTTACTATATGGAATCCTAATTCCATAAAATGAGCATAGGTTAAAGCAAGTGATTGAGATGAAGTACAATCAACTAAGATAGGATTTACAAGATGAGCTTCATTACAGAATTTTTGTAATGAGGCTAAGGTAAAATCAAGGCTACATTTTTTTAAATCAGCAATAGCTAAATCTAATAAATTTAAATCAAAGCCATTTGCATTTGTAATAAAACTCTTAGAATTAGCAAGACCTACTACACGTAAATTAATGCCAAGAGTGCGTTTTAATTTATCGCTTTGCTTTTTAATTTGATTTAAAAGTTCAAGACCTACACCACCTACGCCTACAAGTACTATATCTAATAGTTGTACAGAGCTAAAGAAGGACATATGGCAAATAGATATAGCCTCAAATACTTTATCTTCTTTAATTACAGCTGAAATTGATCTCTCTGATGAACCTTGAGCAATAGCATTAACATTAATATTAGCTTTAGCGAGGGCTTTAAAAAATCTACCTGAAGTACCCTTCATAGTACGCATACCATCGCCTACAACTGAAATAATTGCTCTTTTATCTACAATTTCAAGAGGTTCAATTAAGCCTGCATTAAATTCAAGTAAGAATTCATCTTCAATAGCTTTTTTAGTTGCAGCTACATCTTGAGTATGCACACAAAATGAAATTGAATATTCAGATGATGATTGTGTAATAAGGACAATAGATACATTAGCACGTGATATTGTACTAAAGAGGCGACCTGCCATACCTACCATGCCCTTCATACCAGGACCTGATATATTTATAAGTGAAATATTTTTTAAATCAGAAATACCTTTAATTGGGACTGACAAATCTACTTTATCTGAAATTAAAGTACCCTCTGCCATTAAATTATTGGTATTTTTTATATAGCAAGGTATTTTATATTGAGCAATAGGAGCAATAGTTCTTGGGTGCATTACTTTAGCACCAAAATATGAAAGCTCCATAGCTTCTTTATAAGACATTCTCTTTAAAAGGAAAGCGTCTTTTACAAAGCGTGGGTCACAACTATATACACCATCTACATCAGTCCAAATTTCACAAGCATTAGCATCTGATATAGCAGCAAGACATGCAGCTGAATAATCAGAGCCATTACGACCTAAAAGGACTAAATTACCATGTTTGTCACCACCACAAAAGCCTGACATTAAGGTAATTGCATCTTTATCATCAGGAAGTGAATTATAGCGTAATCTTGATTTATTAATATCAACAGATGATTCTAAAATACCACCTTCTGTTACAAGGACATAAACTGGATCTATAACACGAACTTTTTTACCTAAAGCTTCAAGTAGTTTTTCCATAATAAGGATAGAAAAACTCTCGCCACGACTTTCAATAAATGCTTCAACATAGAGAGGGCATTCACCTAAAAGTTCAACACCAAGTAATCTTTTTTCAATAAGGTCTATAGTATTATTAAATTCTTTTAAAACAAATTCTTTATCAAAAGATGGATATTTTAAAGATAAATTAGTAATGATTTCCATAACTATATCTTTTATATTAGATAAAGTCTCTTTTCTATCATTACCTTTAAGAGCATCTTGTACTAAAGCTACTAAGTAATTAGTAATTTTTGCAGGAGCTGATAAAACTAATGCCGTTTGATCCATATTTGAGGTATTAATAGCAATATTAGCAACATTTGAAAAACATTTAGCATTAGCAACTGAAGTACCACCGAATTTTAAAACTCGCATGTGTAAGCTCCTTTTTTATCTATAATCATAATTAATAAAAATAATTGCTTTTATTCTTTTCATTTTTTGCCATTTTGTCAATCTCATATACAAATATGTTTATTTTAGGCAATAAATGCCCACTTTTAAAAATCAATTAGCACAATAAAATATATATTTTTATTATATAAATCAATAAGATAAAAATTGGCAAAGCTATTGCTATTATAAATTTAGAGTTTAAGTTTATTTTATTGCACTAAAAAAGGTAGTTTATTTTGCAAAGTTTTAATCTAAATACATTAAATAGTTCTCTAATGCAGAACATTATGATGTCTAAATTTACTAAAAGTGATGATCTTAAATTTGAAGATAAGTCCTTATCTTTAAAAGATAACTTTTCATCCTTAGTTTTTGTCGCAAAAAATACCTTTGAAAATAAAAATATAGAAACTAAACTTGTAAAAACTAAAGATGGTCTTTGCAATGTAAATAAAGATGGTGGTAGCAGAGGTCAAAGCACTTTTGCAAATAGTGACTCATCTACAAGTGCAAATAGCAATAGCAACACAGATACAAACTCAAATCAAAATAAACAAAACCCTTTTTATAATAAAACTTGCGTTTTTGAAAAAAGAAACTTAAACAATGATGTTGTTAATGTAAATAGTGCTATGCAAGATGCTCTACGCCAAAAACTTTTTATGCAAAGCGTAAATGTTGTTGAAAATGCAAAAAGTACACTTTTAAACGCAGTGCATAATATAGAAAATGAGAGTGTAGAATACACTTTATCAAATCTTGATCTATTATCTCTTGCTTTTGTAACTAAAGCCCTCTCTTCATTAAAGAGCTTAAATGATTTGTCTTTATATACAAATGTAAATAATCAAAGAGTAAATGTAGATCCAACATTTATTCCTTTTATTTACTTCATGTTTATGAAAGTAGCTTCATTTAAGAAAAAAGCTTTATTAAAGAAAGCTAAAAAAGATGATGTCTATAAGAAAAATGACAATAAATCTGAACAATCACATAAAGAAGCTTTAATGTCATTTATGCAATAAGAACTTAATAGTTTTATGTGATTACAAAAACTCTACTAAAAGTAAATCTATCTTATAAAGCTTTTATGTAGATAAAGATAAGTAATTTTTAAAAAGTTGTTACTAAGTTCAAGTCCTTGTGATTTTTCTTTTTATTACTTAAAACAAAATAGTTCTTTCTTATATAGAAACAAAGTAAATATCAAATGAACTAAAGTTCTTTATAAGGCTTTGTTATATCTTATATTAAGATAAGCAATACTACATCATAAGTAAAAGAGAAGAATTAAGATCTTAAAATACCTTATAGTATATTTTTATCTTATGTTTACATAAGTGTAAGTAACTCTATCTTATCCCCCTTATTCTCATAACTTCTACACTTTTATCTTGTATAGATGAAATCTTTTTACCTTTGTAAATTTATATCTCTTTAGAGATCTTCTTTCTTTACCTTGTATACTTATATATCTTTAAGTGTCTTATATCCTTTACCTTTGTACGCTTATATCTCTTTAGACATCTTTTATCCTTGTACTCTTACTTAGTTATTACATCTCTTTTATAAAGTATTTTGTGGTTGTGATTTGATCTTGCTATCTTTTAGTTTTGTCTTTAAATGCTTAATCTATTTTTACATTAGGTAACATTAGTTATGTGAGCTTATCTCTCCTATTGAAAACAAACTTAACTTCTTTTATTCAATTATCATAACTTCTGCATTTTTATTTTAGTTATCTTTACTATTATTTCTTTGAATGTCTTATATCCTTTACCTTTGTATACTTATATATCTTTAAGTGTCTTATATCTTTTATCTTTGTACGCTTATATCTCTTTAGACATCTTTTATCCTTGTACTCTTACTTAATTATTACATCTCTTTTATAAAGTCTTTTTGTGGTTGTGATTTGCTCTTGCTATATTTTACTTTTGTCTTTAAATGCTAAATCTATTTTTACATTAGTTATGTAAGCTTATGCGTACCCTATACCATGACAATTATATATCTTACTTAATAGTTTTTTATTTACCTATCTTGCTTTTTAATAATGTAAAAAAAAGCATGATCTAAAAATAGAAAATTATAATAAGAACTTTTATAGTTAGTATGAATAAACCTAAAAATTGTTTATAAAAAATCAAGTCTAAAATGAATTAAGGTATTAATTTATAAAACAAA